>DATEKK010000207.1:0-15235 GCA_035277485.1 Gemmatimonadaceae bacterium | reverse complement strand
TGCGCTGCGCTGCGCCGGCTCCTGCAGATAAATGATTCCGCCGTCGTGCGACGCGCGGTTGGACCAGCCCGCCGTGTCGGAAAACCGCGGGTCGCGTGCCCAGAGCACCGGAGATCCCGCGGGCGCGCCGGTGACAGAGTCGATCGCGACGCTGTACCAAGACACGCCTTGCCGATAGAGTAGCTGCGTGTCGGACAACCAGATGGGTTCGACGCCGCCGTCGGCCACCTGCCACTGTCTGGCCGCCTTCGGAAACTGCGACACGATGATACGCCCCGTCTGCGCCGTCTGCACAACCAGGTGCCGCCCGTTAGGCGAAAGGGTCGCGAACCGGACGTCGCGCGCGACCGGCTCGAAGCGCAGCGGATGGACGGATGGATCGAACGAGAACACGGTCGAGGATCCGACATCCTGGGCGAGCGCAACGTGCTCCGACTGAAAATCGAGCGGTTGGGGCATCGATGCGGGAGCAGTCGAAGCCAGCAGCGTGTCCGGCGGGAGCCCCGAGCCCGGCGAACCCATGAGTATCGCGGTGCGGGTGGAGTCGCGCGCCGACACCAGTATGCGCGTCCCGTCACGGCTCCACAGCGGCTGTCGGATGTACTCGGCGCGGAACCACGAGAGTTGTTGGCCGGTGCGCAGGTCGCGAACGCGCAGCTCGTTGCCCTCGTTAGTCAGCACCACCGACGCGAGCCAACGACCGTCCGGACTCAAGTCGAACCGTTGATAGGCCGCTGCCGGCATGTCGAACGGTCGCGCGGTGTCGCGCGGCGCCAGGCGGACCATGCGGCCGATTCCGGCGTCGGCGCCCGGCGCGTAGACCAGTGTTCCGTTCGCCGTCAGGTCGTATTGCGCGTCGCCCACGGCATTGCTCCGGACCCCGGTGAGCACCGTGACCGAGCGGCCGGCGAGATGGCGATCCGGGTCGTAGCCGGCGGCGCGCAGGTCGCCCTCCACCGAGAGGTAGACCAGATGATGCGTGTCGATGAGCCGGTAGTCGGACCCGGGAAGCTCGGCGCCGGGCGAGCCGTCGGCGCGCGGTGCGCGCAGCGTCCACCCTGCTCCGGCATCGGGATCCACGACGCTTCCGTTAGGCACGAGGGAGCAGACCAGCTGCCGCGTGCCGGATGCCCACACGCCGTGCGCGCATCGGGCGCCCGGTTTGGAGCGGAGCAGCCCCTGGTCCGGGTCGAGCCAGTTGTAGCGATATCCGTCCTGGTCGATCGCCAGCAATTGTGTCGCCGAGACCCACGTGAGGTCCATGACGGTTGTGCCCTCGAACACCGGCCGGGGTTGGCCGCCGGCGATCGGCACGACCATCACGCGGCCGGCCTTGATGAAGGCCACGCGGTTGCCGTCGGGAGACACGCGGGGCCCGAGCGCGCCGATCGTCCCGGCAATGGGCCGGGCGGCGGCGTCCGTGAGGCTCCGATACCAGAGCGTGCTCGAGTCGCCCTCGAGGGCGGCGTACACCACGAACTCTCCGTTAGGCGCAACGGAGAGGGAGCGCATGGCCGTCCCGTAGCTGGTCACGGCGGCCGTTCCTTCCGCCGACATGGTCGCGCTGTCGGGAAGGGCGGCGTCGTACACCGTGGGCCCGGGCGTGGCGCGGGTGGCGACCGCCCAGGCGGCGAGTCCCGCCAGTGCCAGAGCGAGGACGGCGAGCGCCGCCGCCATCCGCCGCCATGGCGCGGGTCGTCGCGCGCCTAACGGAGCGCCGGCGCTCGCGGCACCGCTCACGCCACGCCCTGCGGTACCGGCCTCGGCAAAGAGCGCCGCCGCGAATTCGCTGGCCGTCCCGAACCGGTCGGCCGGCAGCTTCTCGAGCGCCGTCAGCACCGCGCGGTTCACCGCCGGCGGCACCGTGCGCCGCACGCTGGCCGGCGCCGCCGGCTCCGCCGTCATCACCTTGGCGACGATCGACTGCGCGGTGGGACCGGTGAACGGCGGCTCGCCCACCAGCATCTCGTAGGTCGTCGCGCCTAACGCATAGATGTCGCTGCGCGCGGTGATGTCGCGCTCGCCCATGGCCTGCTCGGGGCTCATGTAGTGCGGCGTGCCCAACGACATGCCCGTCTCGGTCATCCGCGCGCCGCCGGCCTCGCTCACCGCGAGCGCGATCCCGAAGTCGGCGACGAGCGCGCTGCCGTCGTGCAGCAGGATGTTCTCCGGCTTGATGTCGCGGTGGATGATGCCGTGCCGGTGCGCGTAGTCGAGCGCGCCCGCCACCTCGCGCGCGATGCGCACGGCGTCGGGCACCGGCAGCTGCTTCTCGCGGGCGAGCCGGTCGCGCAGCGATTCGCCGTCGACGAACGGCATCACGTAGAACGCCGTGCCGTCCACTTGGCCCGAGTCGATGAGGCCCAGAATGTGGGGATGCTGCAGCGTCGCGATGGTCCTGATCTCGCGCAGAAAGCGCTCGGCGCCGATGACGGCGGCGAGCTCGGGGCGTAGCACCTTGATGGCGACCTTGCGTTCGTGGCGAAGGTCGTGCGCCAGATATACGGTCGCCATCCCACCGGCGCCGATCTCGCGGTCGATGCGGTACTGGCCGGCGAGCGACTCGCTCAGTGTGTCAGGTGTGCTCATGCGGGTGAATGCGGGACGGCGCGGTGCCAAGGGCGGGCCGGCGGCGGGACGAACTAAAGGTCGTGTGATGAGGCGAGTTGCGCCAGAAGGCCGGTTCGCAGTATCCCGGCCGCTACTTCAGACGCGGTCCAACAGTCGCTAGATTGGACGGTCCGCAGCGCCGCCTGTCCGTCACTCCCCTCAATGACCCTCCGCGACCAACTCCAATCGAGTTTGGGTAGCGCGTACACGCTCGACCGCGCGTTGGGCGGCGGCGGCATGTCGCGCGTCTTCGTCGCCGAAGAGCGGCGACTCGGCCGCCGCGTCGTCGTGAAAGTCCTCGACCGAGTTGGCCGCTGGACTCAGCGCCGCGCGATTCGAGCGCGAGATCAGGGTGGCCGCGTCGCTCCAGCAAGCGAACATCGTACCGGTGCTCAACGCGGGCGACACGAACGGTGTGCCGTACTACACAATGCCGTTCGTCGAAGGCGAGAGCCTTCGTGCGCGGCTCCGCGACCGCGGACACGTGTCGCCGGGCGAAACGGTGAGCATCCTCCGCGATGTGGCGCGCGCGCTCGCGTACGCGCACGACCGGGGGATCGTCCACCGGCGCGGCAGCAGCTGGCGGCGTTAGGCGCGCAGAAAAGAAGGCGATAGCCGGCGCTTGCCGCATGCCGCACTCCGCGCAATCTCGTGAGCGGATCCACACACGTCGCGCGCCAAGCGGGCACCACGCCCTCGGCGATCGCCACGACTAACAATCGTCGCGACGACCGCGGGATTGGCACATAAAGGGGTTGCATGCCTGCGGCCTCCCGGCTACTTTACAGCGTCTTGGCGGCCATGGAGAGATGCATGCTTTCCGACAGCCTCGGCCTGTTGCTCAAGAATGCCCGCACGCAGTTGAGCCTGAGCAGAAAGGAGCTTGCCAACCGGGCCGGCGTCAGTCCTCGGCTCGTCGCCGAGTTGGAGCGGGGACAGCGCCCTAACGTGAGTCTCGAGTCGGCACTCACGCTGCTGAACATTGTCGGGGTATCGATCGTCGCGCGAACGCCGAGTGGCGCCGGGGCGGAAATTCGAGCCGCACATGCCGCTGATGTCGGGCGCGCCGCTCGAGCCGCACATCGCCGCAGAACGTGGAAGAGTCGCCGCGTGTCCTTGCATGACCGGAGTGACGACGCGCCGGTGTCGCGGTCGAAAACCAGGCGGCTTGGTTCGGTGGCGCGAGTGTCGGGGCAGGCGTACGCAATTGTGGCAGCGGAACGCGGTCGCAATGCAACTTCACGGAGCAAGCGGCCTCGCCGATGACGAGGCATATTGCCGGTGCAGGCAACGACGCTTTATCACCGGACTTCCTCGATTTCATCGTGTGCCTGAATGAGCAGCGCGTGGACGCCGTCTTGGTCGGCGGGTATGCGCTTGGCATCCACGGGGTTGTGCGCGCAACGGGCGACATTGACTTCCTGTATCGACGAACTACCGGGAACGTCCAGAGGCTCTGCCGGGCGCTGGCCGACTTCGGCGCGCCTAACGACGTCATCGACATGGACACGCTGATGACGCGCGACATGGTGACGCAATTCGGTCAGCCGCCCTACCGCATCGATCTCTTGAGTGCAATCGACGGAGTAACGTTTGCCGAGGTCTGGAGGGGAGCCAGCATGGCATCCGTCGACGGGCAGGACGTGCGAATCATCGGATTGCGCGAGCTGGAGAAGAACAAGCTGGCTACGGGTCGAACGAAGGACAAAGAGGACGTTCGCCGATTGCGCGCGAGGAGATCGCGACGGAACGGTTGAATGTGCTCCCTGCGGGTCGGGCACTGAAACCGTCACTCGGAGCTCTGCGCGCATGCCCGGGAAGGGCAGAGGTCATCGCCATCGATCGGACTGGCGAGTAGAATCCGCTTCCATTCGCTGCCTCGAATCACAGGGAGCGCCTCGTGTCTGTCCGCCGACTCGCTGTTCTGGCGTCGTTAGCTAATTGCGCCCTCGTCCTGGCCCTTGGCGCGTGCCGTCGAACCGACCCTCAGGCGAAGAACAGCACGCCCGGCGATTCCGCATTTGCCGCGCTCTCCCAAGAGATTCTTCACGACTACTTCCGCCGCCACCCCAGCACGTCGACGCTGCTCGGCGTCCACACCTATGATAGTGTGCTCGACGATGTTCGCGCTTCCGCGTTCGAGGATGAAGCGCGCGCCGACAGCGGCTTTCGCGCGCGGCTCTTAGGCCTGGACACGACCCGCCTGTCGCTCGACCAACAGCTCGACCGGCAGTTGCTGATTCACGCGATGGACTTTGGCATCCTCACCGACCGCGTCGTCAAGCCCTTCGCATCCAATCCCGACTACTACAGCAGCGGCGTGACGAACGCGGCGTACGTGATCATGGAGCGCGAGTACGCGCCGGCGACCCAGCGCCTAACGGCACTCATCGCTCGTGAGGACTCGATGCCGGCCGCGCTCATGCGGGCGAGAGCGAACCTCGTCAATCCGCCCCGCGTTTTCACCGAGATCGCGATCGAGCAGGTGGACGGCGACGCCAACTTCTTCAGGCACGATGTGCCCGCCGCGTTCGCGAGCGTGACGGACACCGCGCTCGTCCGCCGGTTCACCGCGAGCAACGCCGCCGTGATCCAGGCGCTCGCCGGCTACAAGACGTACCTCGAGCACGACCTTTTGCCCAAGTCGACCGGCAGCTTCGCGCTCGGCGCGGACACGTACGCCAGGCTTCTCGACGCGGCCGACATGATCGACGTGCCGCTCCCGCGGCTGCTCGCGATCGCCGAAGCCGACCGGCAGAAGAACGAAGCCGCGTTCGAGGCCGCCGCGCGCCAGATCGACTCGACCAGGCCGGCCGACTCGGTGCTGGCGTCGCTGCAGCGCGAGCACCCGGCGCCTAACGCGCTGCTCGCCACGACGCAGAGCGTGCTCGACTCGCTCCGGCAGTTCGTGATCGATCACCACATCGTGACGATTCCGCCCTCCGAGCCGGCGCACGTGATCGAGACGCCGCCGTTCGAGCGGTCGACGACGACCGCGTCGATGGACACGCCCGGGCCGTTCGAGACCGCCAAGCTCACCGGCTACTATAACGTGACGCTCCCCGATCCACGCTGGCCTAACGCGGAGCAGCAGGAGTACATGAAGATGTGGTACCCGGCCTCGATGTCCAACGTCTCGGTGCACGAGGTGTATCCCGGCCACTACATCCAGTTCTTGTATGCCAAGAACTTCCCGAGCGACGTGCGCAAGGTATTCGGTGCCAACACGAACATCGAGGGGTGGGCGCACTACGACGAGCAGATGATGCTCGACGAGGGCTTTCACGCCGGCGACCCCAAGTATCGTCTCGCCCAACTGCAGGACGCGCTGCTGCGCGACGTGCGGTTCCAAGTCGGCATCAAGCTGCACACGCAGGGCCTGACGATCGATTCGGCGACGAAGCTGTTCGAGACCGAGGGTCACCAGCCACATCCGGTCGCCGTGGCGGAAGCCAAGCGCGGGGCGGGGGATCCGCTTTACGGCTACTACACGATGGGCAAGCTGATGATTCTCAAGCTGCGCGAGGATTACAAGGCGAAGCAGGGCGCGTCCTACACGCTCCAGGGGTTCCACGACGCGTTTCTCGCGCTCGGCCCGCTGCCGCTGCCGCTCATTCGGCGGGCGATGCTGGGGCAGAGCGGGGAGCTGTTCCCGGACATGTCGCACGGTCACGGGGCGCTTTAGACAATTGAATGGCCGGCGTTGGAGCCCCGACTTCTGGATACGCATCGGCAAGTTTTCTCAGTGTGCGGAGCGCGAGTAACGCGACTTTGTCGTGCTGAATCCTTCCAGTATTCTCGTTCCTGTTCGCCGTAGCATCCGGGGCCAGCATCAAACAGCAGGAGGTTTCGACGTGCACAGGTCTGGATACCTACAGCGACGCGTCGGTGCAGAAGCTCCGCGGCCTCATGCATGCCAGTGATAGTCATGGCGTCGAATCCCGACTCGCCGGCGGGTAAGTACATCTACAGCGACGTGCTCGACGCGAACTTCAATTCCCTGACAGTCTTCTTCGATTGAGGTCCGCCCCACGCGTTAGGGAGGCGAGGGTGGACGAGCACGAGGAATCTGTCTCCAATGTTCGGCGCCAAAGTACGTACACGCACAGCCGGGTTCATCGAGCCATCGATGCCTAACGACAATTCTCTTCGTGCGGGACGGCTGCAACGAGTCATGCCAGGAGAAACGGATGGTGCCTCCTACTATAGTATAGGAGTATAGGCGTTAGAGGCGAGAACCGGCGAGAATACGCCCGATCGAGCACCATTCGTTAGGCATGGACGAGGCCGACACGTCGACACCCCGGGTGTAAGTTCAGGGTGGAGCTGGTACCCGAGGGTCAGCGCAGGTGGTGGTCATGGCAAAGGTCAAATGCGGAATTTCGGTGTCGGTGGATAACTGTGCGGCCGGGCACCATATGACGGAGGAGCACCCATTTGGCGACATGCCGCAGAACCTGCTGCACCACTGGCAATTGGACGAGCCGGAGAAGCACGAGGCGGAGGTCCATGCGCTGCTGGATGCGGGTGCGTTCATTGTCGGGCGCAGCATGTTCGGCCCGCGCGGACCGGAGTACGACCGCAGTTGGCAGGGCTGGTGGGGCGACGACCCGCCGTACCATGCGCCGGTGTTTGTGCTAACGCACCGGGCGCGCGAGCCGCTCGAGATGAAAGGCGGCACGACGTTCTATTTTGTGACCGGCGGGATCAAGTCGGCGCTGAAGCAGGCGCGAGACGCAGCCGGCGAGCGGGATGCGAACGTGATGGGCGGCGCGGACACAGTGAACCAGTTTCTGCGCGCTGGGCTCCTCGACGAGCTGTGGCTGCACGTTGCGCCGATCGTCTATGGCGACGGCAAGCGGTTATTCGAGGGCGTGAGCATGCAGGGACTGGAAGTGTTGGACGTGCGCTCCACCGCGATCGTGACGCATGTGCGGTATCGAGTAAAGCGCGGCTAGCGTCGGCTCCGCTGACTCCATCTGTGCCACCAATGGTTTGGTAAGGACACCATGCTCGCAATGCTCGCCTGTCTCCTGAGCATGTTCGCTTGCCATCGCGTTGACCGGGTTCCTGCTCCGGTGGCGAGAGGGGCGGCGACGCGCGCGGTCGGAGCACGTCCGGTTTTGCTGACCGCAACCTGCACGCTCTCGCGCAGCGCGAGCCCGATATCGTGTGTGCCCGCCGCTCCTGCCCCTCGAGCGGATGACAGCACACACGTGGCGCGCTCGCCGGCGGGTCCGTATGGGGAATTCCTGGCGAGCAACCTCGTGCAGGATAGCGTTAGGCAGGTATGGTCGTTCGACGGATCCCTGCACAATTCGTTAGGACAAGCGATCGGCACGCTCGACGGTACGAGCGTAACAGGCTCGGCGATTTTCGTGACCGTGATCCGTGTGACGGAGGGCACAGGAGCCGTCAGCGTGATCAACGCCGATGGCGTCGCTCCTGTCACCGCGCCGAATCAACCATACTTCGCCTACGACCAGATCGTGGCGTCCGGCGCGCACAGCACCGCAAAGCGGTGGGAGCTCCGCGTGCCGAATACGGTGACGACCGTGAGACTCGACGTTCTCGTGACGACGGATTTCCCCGCGGAGCAGAATGTCGCCTTGCTGCCGCCCGATACTGTGCCGTCGTGGGTCCACGCCGACACGAACGTCGCCCCTCCCACCGATAGCTCGCGAGGCCATTTCGCGAAGAGGATCGTCATTGTGGCGTTTCGGCCAACGGCGACACTCGCGGATCGGCAGCTCGCGATTGCGTTGGTGAACGGAGTCGTGGTCGGGGGCATGCACAGCCCTGATGGCAGCATCGGCACCTACTACGTGAAGGTCCCGGACGACGCCTCGGAACATGGAGTGTTTGCGGCGATGCGGGCGCTCGATGCGCTACCACAGGTGCAATTCGCGGCCTTGGAAGTGTACCTGGACGAGCTCTCTTCGCCTAACTGACGGTAGTTGGCCAGTACGCACGCTTCGGCGTGCGAGATGCATGCGGGTGAGTGCGAGGCGGCGGAGGTGCCAACGGCGGCCCGGCTGACATGTGCCGGAGAGCTATCGGACTATATGTCCGTATTGACATTATGTCGAAGCCGACATAGTTTGCAGAAATGGCTCGGCTCGATAAGCCACTCGTGTGGTTGCGCGGCGAGATCAAAACGCCGCCTTTCTCTGCGGCCGCGCGTGTAGAGGCTGGCGTGCTCCTACGGCAGCTCCAAGGCGGCGAGAAACTGTCGATGCCTCACTCGCGGCCCATGCCCTCGATCGGGCCTCGATGCCACGAGCTCCGCATCGGGGACGCAGCCAAGACCTGGCGCATAGTGTATAGGGTGGACGCCGACGCGATAGTCATTGTCGACGTGTTTCAGAAAGCCACGCAGCAAACGCCGACGCGCGTGCTCGCCGTTTGCGCCCGGCGACTTCGACAGTACGATCAGCTCACTCGGGAGGACTGACATGGATACGAAAAAGCGAAAGCGCCTTGAAGCCGCCGGGTGGAGCGTGGGTGATGCCTCGGGCTTTCTGAAGCTCGCGCCTGAAGAGGCAGCCCTCGTGGAAATGCGCCTTGCCCTGAGTCGCACGCTCCGGGAACGACGGAGTGCGGCAGGCCTTACGCAGACAGCGCTGGCGAAACAGTTAGGCTCGAGCCAATCTCGTGTCGCAAAGCTTGAAGCAGGGGACGCCAGCGTGTCGCTCGAGCTTTTGATCCGCGCACTCCTGGCGGTGGGAGCCTCGCGCCGCGAGGTCGCCAATGCGCTCGCCCGTCGCGTAGCATAGTTGTCATTGAAAGCGCGAGGTAGCGTTTGAGTGCGCCGGCCGTCTGCCACGACAAGCAGGATCTCGAGCATGAGGGCGGACGATGCTGGGGCAGGGCGGGGAGTTGTTTACGCTACGTTAGGCATGCGTCTGCGGCGCGAGATCACGCAGTCCGACGTCGGCGCTTTCTTGGAGTCTTATGGGACACGTCGAGCGGCAGTCCCGGGTGTAATACTTGGGACTCGTGAGGGGTGCCAAATGCGTTCAAGGCATCGATGTCTGACGACGTGCGCGCATTCATGAATCGTCGGCGCTTCGACACGTATACGGCGACTGGCTTTTCCTCGCTAACCAAGTTCACGACGTTTGCGAGTGTGCCGCGACTCTCACCGTCCCAGAGCATCAACCCGCAATCAGCTTCGCGCGCCATACGCTTGTCCTTCGCCGAAAAGAAATCAAACCCCTTGAGTCCCTTCGGCGTTTCGACGTGCAATAGCGGCCAACAGCCCACGTTGTTGCGCGGCTTCGGGCCAACGAAGTAGACGCTCACACGTGGATATTTCCACGCAGCTAACTGAGCTTGGACGGCGCGGTCGGCTCCGTTCGCGTCGCCTATCAGAATCTCGAGCTCGCGGTCAACAATTTCCGCGAGCTTCGACCGAATTTGATCATTGAGCTTCGAGATTCGACGGGAGCCGCCGATGAATACCTTCTTCATCTCTTCGTCCGCGTTCGAGTAAGCGCCAAAGCGTACACCGCTTTTGCGCCCGACTTGCGAATGGCTCGGGCGGCTTCTTCCATACTTGCTCCAGAGCGATACAAATCATCAAGAAGCAGCACGGACTTTCCTTGCCGCGCTTCGGCTGAAGCGGTGAAGGCACCGGCAAGCGCGGCTCGGCGATCTTTGAGCTCGTTCATGGACTTCAGTTCAGGGCTTTCCCTGACCTTTCGCAGAGCCCTCGAATCATACGCGATATCTCGCGTTCGGCATTCGTGATCGACTTGGCGTTGAGGGGCCTTGCCTCCCTTTTCTTGTCCAGCGTTCGTTAGGCGGCGCCGCGCCGTGAAGGCCGCCACTGCATGCTCGGGCGTCGGCCCGTAACGGCGCAGTCTCGTAGGTAGAGGTTAATCAAGGTTTGGTATGGGACATCGAGCTCCTCAGCCAATGCCTTGAAGTACTCCACGGTCGCCTTGTCGAGGCGGGCGGTCATCGAGATCCGACCAGCGGCGTTGGTGCACGGTGTCAAGCCGATGCCCAGGTAGCAGTGTGCCGAAGGCTCGCGGCACATTGCCATCGAGCAAGACTCGCATGTACGACTACGCAGCCGGCGTAATTAGCGCCTGCTTCGCGAGCTCCAGCACGGCAACAGCATGCTCGCGGCTAACAGCTGGAAATTCGTCCAGGAACTGGTCGAGTGGATGTCCAGCTTCTAGGTAGTCGATCAACGATTGCACCGGGACACGAGTGCCCGCGAAGACCGGTGTGCCGCCCAAGCGCTCGGGCGAGGCAGTGATGAGAGGGTCAGGCAACGGGGACATTCTGAGCTCGGGCTGGCGTGATTGCAATGTACAGCGGCTGGGGCACCGCGGGTATCAGTCTCAGGCGCTGCGTTCTGCGCTCGCAAGAGCCTTTCGGCCGCCCGCGCTAATCGACCAGTTGCCGCCCGAGCCAGTGCCATGGTTGCCTATCGGCGTGTGCTTCACGAGGCCGAGCTTCTTCGCGCGGTTGAGCATCACCGAGAGCTTCCGGCGTCCATCGCGCGAGTCGTCGCCCAGCTTCCGCGCGATCTGCCCTGCAACGGCGCCGCGGCCAAGCGATGCGATCGCCCTCAGCATGCGCGGAGTCGTGAATCGGATCGGCTTCTTCGCCCGCCGCGTGTGGTTGTTGGTGCGCTTTGTCACTATCGTGGTCTCCGTTGATGTTTGCCATTGCGAGCCGGTCTCGGAACTCGTGACCTCGATCCGGCGCTTCGTCCAGCGCGCGTGCCATCTGACCTGTGCCTAACGTTGGCGACTGCACTGCAATGCTACAGCAAATTAAAGACTTGGGCAAGAGTGGCGATGTCGTAACTTCGAGAGACAGCGATGGGCCATCAGCCGCATCCGGTGGCCGTGGCGGAAGCCAAGCGTGGGTGGGGGACCCGCTCTACGGCTACTACACCAGGGCCAAGCTGATTTTTCTCGTGCGGCGGGCAATGCTGGGGCAGCGTGGGGAGGTGTTCCCGCTGCGTTAGGCTCGCCCCACCAGAGCTTCTTCACAGATGAGAACGGAGCCACAGCCGTCGAACATCAGCGGACGCTGTTCGAGTTGCACGCGCACGTGGGCTCCGTGCTCCGCGGAGATTGTCACCGTCGCACGGCCCGGCATCAGTCCGATGAGGCGTGCCGACAAAGCGTAAATCGTCGGAGGCAGGGAGTCGAAACGAAATCGGCCTAACGAGTCGGACAGCACGGTGCGGGCGGGGGTCGACAGGCGGAGCGTTACGCCGGCCACCCGAACGGCCGAGTCGGTACGCGCCGCGGATCACGGTTGCCGGTCGACATTCGGGATCAGGCGCCGCGAGGTCGAACGGATTTCCTCTTGGGCACGTGATCATTCGCTGTGATGACGTCATACTGTTCGGGATCGAAGCGCCCGCCGACCCATTCGAGCATGCTCGCGTGCTCTTCGTGCCCGGGATCCCGGATTGCAAGAACGAACTCCTCGTAGCCTGGGACTCCGCCGACATCTTCAGGCGGGCACGCTCGCTTGCCATCGACAACACGCGGATATCGAGCCCCCGGCTGGGCCTCGTCGATGGCTTCCAAGATCAGGTCGTGCTCCCAACTATCTCCGAAATCGTACTCATAGGTGAGTCGATCCTTTGGCTGCCGGAGCAGGTCCGCGAGGCGAGTACGACGCTCACTCTCCATGGGCATATCGAACTCGCGATCGGGCGGTCCGTAGTAGATGCCCCCGTGAATGAACTGGTGCAGGTGGCAGTCCGCCCAGCCCATCGCTGCTTGGAGGGTTCCGTGCAGGTCGAAGAGCGAGATAGATCCTGGCACTTCGATCCGCCGCCAGATCGGCGGGCGGATGCCACGCAGTGTCACCTTGAGTCTGTAGACGCGTTGATCCACGGTCACACGTCCGCCATGAGGTTGGGAAATACGATGTCAGACAATGAGGTGCCAGCAAGCGCAGCCCGGCGATGTTTGATCTCGTTCATGGACTTCAGCTCAGGGCTTTCCCTGATCTTTCGCAGAGCCCTCGAATCATACGCGATATCTCGCGTTCGGCATTCGTGATCGACTTGGCGTTGAGGGCCTTGCCTCCCTTTTCTTGTCCAGCGTTCGTTAGGCCGCGCCGCGCCGAGGGGGCCGCCACTGCATGCTTGGGCGTCGGCCCGTGACCGCGCAATCTCGCAGATACAGGTTGATCAAGGTTTGGTACGGGACGTCGAGTTCCTCAGCCAATGCCTTGAAGTATTCCACTGTCGCCTTGTCGAGGCGCATCGTGATGGCCTGCTTCAGGTGCTTGGCGTACGGATTCCGTTTCCCTTTCGAGAAGTCGTATTCTTTTCTCATTGTCTCCACCGCGCGCCAGACTGGGCGCGCTCAGATCGGGTTGCGCGGCGCGCCGAGATCAGCCGAATGACGTTGCCGCGCTCGCGCTCGCAATGAACGACCACGAGCACATGTAGCGCTGCACTCAAGCCGATTAGCAGGAGCCGCTCCTCATCAGCCGACGAGTGATCTGGATCGGGCACGACGATCGCGAAGTCATCAGAAAATGCCGTCTCGGCCTCTTCGAACGTGATGCCGTGCTTGTGCACGTTGGGCCGCGCTTTGGCTGCGTCCCACTCGATCCGCAAATCGGGCACACGCCAATGTACATACAACGTACATATCTGTAAAGTTTGGCGGCTATGGCCGCATCAATTCGTGGAAGGTGCCGGCGGGCAACTGCTTCGCGGCGTCGACGATGATTGCCGTGTGGGCCTGGAGGTCCGGCCAACTCGTGGTCCACAGGACGAGAATTGCCAACCGCCGGCGCGCCACGCGCTGTTGGTACTGCAAGTTCTTGTCGGTGGTGACGAAAACATCGAAACCAGCGTCGTCGGCCGCTGCGAGGAGCGCTCCATTCTGCAGTGTTGCCCAGCCGCGCTCGTACGCCGTCTCGACGATTGCGTCGGCAAATGCACGCCGCAAGGGCGCGGGCGTTCCTTGATCGAACAGGACTTTCAGAGCGACCTACGCCGAAGTGGCGAGGCTGCGGCTCGCGTGTTCGAGGACGGCGTCAACCTGTTCGCGACTTACACCGGGGAACCAGGTGAGAAACTCTGGTACGGAGGCTCCACCTTCAAGGTTCTCGAACAGGGCTCGCACGGGGATGCGAGTGCCGCGGAAGACCCATTCGCCGCTGACCCTTCCGGGGACACGCTCAACTGCAGGGCACGTGGTCCAATCGAGCATGTCTAAACTTACTGCCGATCTGTGCTGATCGGGAAGGGAAGGAGCGGCTGCCGGCATACAACGCCATCGATCGGACTGGAGCGTCGAATCCCGCGGCCATCCTCATCGAGCGCGTCGCAACCAGAGCACGCCGAGTTGGAATTGATCCGCACACGCCCAACGCTGCTCCAAGTGCTGTTTCCGCGAAGAGGCGGCCGAGCGGCACTCGGCGCAGAAAACCGAAGGCTGCCGCCGGGCCGAGGAGGAATCCGCACGCGCCGCCGAGCACGGAGGCATTGCGGTAGGATTCGCCATCGAAGAACATCCCACGCGGCCCGGCGAGGATGGCGTCGAGCATCAGCGCGACGAACACGCCGGCCGGCGGCACCGGCGAGAACGCAGCCGGCCGTCACGCCCAGGACCACGCGCGCGATGCGAAGGACGTGAGGCATAGTCGCGAAGCCCGACTTTAGGCGAATGGAGGAAAGGCGATGGCACAAGTCAAATGCAGCATTTCGGTATCGGTGGATAATTGCGTGGCCGGGCACCATATGACAGAGCAGCGCCCGTTTGGCGACATGCCGCAGAACCTGCTGCACCACTGGCAACTGGACGAGCCGGAGAAGCACGCGGTCGAGTATCGTGGGCTGTTGGATGCGGGCGCGTTCATCATTGGTCGCAACATGTTTGGCCCGCGCGGCGCGGAGTACGACCGCAGTTGCCAGGGTTGGTGGGGCGACGACCCGCCTTACCATGCGCCGGTGTTTGTGTTGACGCACCGAGCGCGCGATCCGCTCGAGATGAAAGGCGGCACGACGTTCTATTTTGTGACTAACGGGCTTGAATCGGCGCTCGAGCAGGCGCGTAAGGCAGCCGGCGAGCGGGATGTGAGCGTGATGGGCGGCGCCGAGACGGTGAACCAATTTCTGCGCGCCGGCCTCCTGGACGAACTGTGGCTGCACGTTGCGCCGATGATTTATGGCGACGGCAAGCGGTTGTTCGAGGGCGTGAGCATGCAGGGGCTGGAGGTCTTGGAGATCCGCTCGACCCCGATCGTGACGCACATGCGGTATGGGGTGAAACGCGGATAGCCGCCGGCGACCCCAGGTATCGTCTCGCCCAACTGCAGGGTTCCACGACGCGTGTCTCGCGCTCGGCCCGCTTCCGCTGCCGCCTATTCGGCGGGCGATGCTAGGGCAGGCCGGGGAGCTGTTCCAGCTGCGTTAGGCATGGGTCTCACGTGCTCGTCGCGGGGACACGGCAGGTGAATAGCCTGATCGAAGAAACATGCCCGCGCCAGATCGGTGCTTAGTCCTCGAGCACTCGCCCGGGTTCTATCGTCGTCCGAAACCGCCATGCGAGGTGCGCCACTGCGATTGCGAAGCCGACCACGGCCAGTGGCAGGGCGCCAAACGGAATCCCAAGCAATCCGCCCA
>DATEKK010000206.1:0-11824 GCA_035277485.1 Gemmatimonadaceae bacterium | reverse complement strand
CGCTCATCGCCATCCGCACCGAATGACCGAGCCGTTCGGCATCCGCCCCCTCCGCGCCCGCGACCGCCCCGCCGTCGCGCGCATCCTCGAGTCCGTTGGCAACTTCACCCCCACCGAAATCGCCACCGCCCTCGAGCTCATCGACGCCTGGCTCGCCACGGGCGAGTCGTCCGACTACTACTGCCTGGTCCTCGACACCAGCCCCGACCCCGAACATGTGGATGTCCAGGGCTACGTCTGCTACGGCCCCACGCCGCTCACCGAATCCACCTTCGATTTGTATTGGATCGCTGTCGATCGCGCCGCCCAAGGCAACGGCTACGGCCGCCGCCTCATCGAAGTGACCGAACAGGACGTGCGCCGCCGCCACGGCACACTCCTCATGATCGAAACGTCGTCGCTGGAGTCGTACGGCTCCACGATTCACTTCTACGAGCGCGCGGGCTACGCGCTCGTCGCGCGCGTGCCTAACTTCTACCGCGCCGGCGACGACAAACTCATCTTCGCGAAAAACCTTTAGGGAAGGGGGAAGCGCTCGCTTCGCTCGCTGGGGGAAGCGCTGCGCTGGGGGAAGCGGCGGCGACGCCGCCTGAGGGAGTGGACGGACATCAGTGGTCTCTGGGTGGAGGGTGCCCAGACGCACGGGTTCGTGCAGGCTCTCACAATCGCTCAGACCATTGATGCTGTTCCGCTCCCTCAGGCGGCGTCGCCGCCGCTTCCCCCAGCGCAGCGCTTCCCCCAGCGAGCGAAGCGAGCGCTTCCCTCTTCCCTCGCCTAGATCGGCGTCGTGATCCGCCGCTCCGCGAAAAACCGCGACAACATCTCCCCGCACTCCTCGCCTAACACACCCCCCTGCACCTGCGGCCGGTGATTCAACTGCGGATGCCGCAACAAATCGCCCACCGACCCCGCCATCCCCGCCTTGTCGTCCCATGCCCCAAACACCACACGCCCAATACGCGCCAGCACCATCGCCCCCGCACACATCGCGCACGGCTCGAGCGTCACGTACAACGTACACGTCTCGAGCCGCCCGTTCCCCAACACCCGAATCGCCTGCCGCAACGCCACCATCTCGGCGTGCGCCGTCGCATCGCGGTCCCGAATCATCCGGTTCCCCACCCGGGCTAACACATCGTTAGGCCACCGCTTCGGCGACACGATCACGGCACCCACGGGCACCTCGCCCGCGAGCGCCGCCTCGCGCGCGATGGACAACGCCTCGCGCATCCACCTCGCGTCGTCGTCCGCGCTCACGCTACGCTCGAGCCTTTCCACGGCCGTTATCGCCACGACCAACCCCCGCAGTCTCCGGCTCCGCCCGCTCGAACTCGAGCTCACCACCCTCGCCCGGCGCACGCGTCACCAACACCCGGTCACCCTCGTTGAACTTCCCCTCCAACACCGCCATCGCCAACGGATTCTGCACGTACCGCTGAATCGCCCGCTTGAGCGGACGCGCCCCGAACGCCGGATCGAAGCCTTCTTCAGCCAGAAAATGCTTCGCCTCCGGACTCAGCTCGATCGTCAGCTTCCGCTCCGCCAACAACTTCTCCAACCGGCGCAGCTGGATCTCGATGATCTCCTCGATCTGCTCCATCGCCAGCGGCTTGAAGATGATCACGTCGTCCACCCGATTGAGAAACTCGGGCTTGAAGTGCGTCCTGAGCGCGTTCATCACGTGCGACTCGACCTCGGCCCAGTCGGCAGTGCCGCGCTCCAGAATGTACTGGCTGCCGATGTTGGACGTCATGATGATCACCGTGTTCCGGAAATCCACCGTGCGGCCCTGCGAGTCCGTTAGGCGCCCGTCATCGAGAATCTGCAGCAGGATGTTGAACACATCCGGATGCGCCTTCTCGATCTCGTCGAACAACACCACCGAATACGGCCGGCGCCGCACCGCCTCCGTGAGCTGCCCGCCCTCCTCGAACCCCACGTAGCCCGGCGGCGCGCCGATCAGCCTCGCCACGGCGTGCTTCTCCATGTACTCCGACATGTCGATGCGCACCATGGCCGCCTCGGAGTCGAACAAAAACTCGGCCAGCGCGCGCGCAGTCTCCGTTTTTCCGACACCCGTTGGGCCTAAAAATATGAACGACCCGATCGGGCGATTGGGGTCCTGCAGACCCGCGCGCGACCGCCTAACTGCGTCAGCCACGGCGCGCACGGCCTCCCGCTGCCCGATCACGCGCGAGCCGAGTACGTCTTCGAGTTTCGTGAGACGCTCGCGCTCGCTTTCCATCATCCGCGACACCGGAATCCCCGTCCACTTGGCTACGATCTCGGCGACGTCGTCCGCGTCGACCTCTTCCTTGAGAAATTGCGGACGCCCGCCCGGCTTGTTCTTCATCGCCTGCTCGGCCTCACGCAACTGCTGCTCGAGCTGCGGCACCTTGCCATACGTGATCTCGGCCGCCTTCCCCAAGTCACCAGAGCGCTGCGCACGATCGGCTTCCATGCGCGCGGCCTCCAGCTGCTGCTTGATCTCCCCCACCTTCCCCAGCGTCTCCTTCTCGGCTTGCCACTGCGCCTTCATCCCCGATGCCCGCTCCCTGAGCTCGGCCAGGTCGCGCTCCAGGTTCGTGCGACGCTCGACTGACGCGGGGTCCTTCTCTTTCTGCAATGCCTGCCGCTCTATCTCGAGCTGCATGATCCGCCGCTCCACCTCGTCGATCTCCTGCGGCATCGAATCGATCTCGATGCGCAGCCTCGACGCCGCCTCGTCGATCAAATCGATCGCCTTGTCGGGCAAAAACCGATCGCCGATGTAGCGGTTCGACAACCTCGCCGCGGCAACCACCGCGCCGTCCGTGATCCGAACGCCATGGTGTACCTCATATCGCTCCTTGAGACCACGCAAAATCGCAATCGTGTCCTCCACCGTCGGCTCGCCCACGTACACCGGCTGGAAGCGACGCTCGAGCGCGGCGTCCTTCTCCACATGCTTCCGATACTCGTCCAGCGTGGTCGCACCCACCACCCGCAGCTCGCCGCGCGCCAACATCGGCTTGAGCATGTTCCCGGCGTCCATCGCCCCCTCCGCCGCCCCCGCACCCACCAACGTGTGCATCTCGTCGATGAACACGATGAACACACCCTCCGCTGACGTGATCTCCTTGAGCACAGCCTTGAGCCGCTCCTCGAATTCGCCGCGGAACTTCGCGCCGGCGATCAAAGCGCCCAGATCGAGGGCCACAAGCCGTTTGTTCTTGAGACTCTCCGGGACGTCGCCATTGACTATGCGTTGCGCGAGGCCTTCGACAATCGCAGTCTTGCCGACACCAGGCTCGCCGATCAGCACCGGGTTGTTCTTGGTCCTGCGCGACAACACCTGCACCACCCGCCTGATCTCCTCATCGCGCCCGATCACGGGATCTAGCTTCCCCTTGCGCGCTGCCTCGGTGAGGTCGCGCGTGAACCGCTGCAAAGCCTGATACTGCGTCTCCGGATTCTGATCGGTCACCCGATGCGATCCGCGCACGGCCTGCAACGCCTCGAGTAGCGCGTCGCGATCGGCACCCACGGACTTGAGAATCTCGTGACTCTCAGTCCCCCGTACAGCTGAGAGCGCCACGAGCATGTGCTCGGTCGACACGTACTCATCCTTGAGCCCCTTCGCCTCCTCCTCCGCTTTGTCGAGAACCTGGTTGAGCTCCCTCGACGCCGACGGCTGACCACCACCCGACTGCTTCGGGTAGCGCTCCACCTCGCGCTCGAGTCGAGCACGCAGGTCCGCCACGTTGGCGCCCAGCTTGTGGAGCAGAGGAATGACGATGCCCTCGTCCTGCCCGAGGAGCGCTAGAAAGAGGTGCGCGTCGTACACGAGCGGGTTGCCGTTCCGCCGCGCCATTCCAATCGCCTCGTTCAGAGCCTCGCCCGCCTTGACTGTAAGCCGATCCGGGTTGATCATCGCTGTAGATACCTGATGAAGTGCTTTAACAGATTGAGTCTAAGTTATTGTGCACGTGACGAAAGCAACGTTCATACCACTTCATGGTGCCAAATCGGCGGATGTCGCGACTGCATGGCGACAGCAGTATTGGCGCAGTCAACACGTTATCCACATCGCGGCCGTTCGGCGAGGGGTCGGGTGGAGATAGGGTACCCCCCTATCCTGTTTCAGGGACCGCGGACCGGTCGCGGCGCGTCCCTGGCGCTCAGCTGTTCTGGTGCCGGCGCCGCTAATTTCGGGAAGGGGGAAGCGCTCGCTTCGCTCGCTGGGGGAAGCGCTGCGCTGGGGGAAGCGGCGGCGACGCCGCCTGACGGATCGGAAGGACATCAGTGATCTCTGGATGGGGAGTGCCCGACCGCGCGGCGTCGCGCACGGCGTTCAAGTCGCGCGGACCATTGATGTTGTTCCGATCCCTCCCTCAGGCGGCGTCGCCGCCGCTTCCCCCAGCGCAGCGCTTCCCCCAGCGAGCGAAGCGAGCGCTTCCCCCTTCCCCCACCTGCGGCACCGGCATAGCGTAGCTGCCAATGACTGCCCGTCTTTTCGGAATCGTACTCATCGCCACGGTGCTCGCAGCTTGGGCCTGCAACGGTACGAAGCTGCCGACCTCTGCCGTCGACGACTCGACTTTCGTGCACACGATGATCGACCTGCAGCGTTTGTCGGACGACACGACGTTGGACAGTCTGATGCGGGACTCGACTCGTCGTGTGATTCTCAGGCGGCATGGTCTCACCGCCGGGGAGCTGGTGGAGGCTGCGCGGGCGATGGCGAGCGATCCTGATCGGGCGGAGCGGGTGTGGACGGCGATCAGTAATGCGCGGGCGCCGGGGGAGCGTCGGCGGGCGATTCCTCCAGCTACGCCGAGGGCGCCCGTGCACATGAGCACTCCGTCCAGGCCGCCGCGGCCCTGATTCATTGAAAGCGCGAAGCGCGGCGACGGTCCATGCCGTCACCGCGCTTCGAGTGCCCGCACGAAACCGGCCGGGCTCACAGACTTAGGATCAATTTCATCTCAACAGAATCATTTTTCTGCCGAGTGTGTGGCCGTCGAACTCGATGACGTAGATGTAGACGCCCGACGGGACTTGCCGAGTGGTGTTCATGTAGTTGCCGTTCCAGAAGGCGGTGTACGATCCGCAACTGAGCGTGACGTTCACCACCGGTCGGCCACTGTCTGTGTTGCTTGTCGAACCTCCTGCTGTTCCCGCCCCTGCTGTACCGGCTCCTGGCGCGCCTCCCGTTTGGAGCACGGGAATTCCGACCAATTGCGCGAGGATGTTGTAGATCCGCAACGAGACGCGGTGTTGTCGGCCTGCGTCTTTCGAGCAGGTCGGTGGATCGCCGATCGTAAAAGGGATGACCGTGGCCGGATTGAAGGGGTTCGGGAAGTTCTGCCCGAGCTGCACCCCGGGGTTGCGCTCGCCAGCGGTTGGAGGGGTGATTGTGGTCCCCTGCGCCGCCGCCGAAGTTGGCACGAGCGTGCCTAGGGCAAGCACGGTAAGCAGCGCTGCCCAGCGGTGCTTCATGTGCCTTCTCCGACTGACGAAAAAGAAAGGCTGTGGGGACACTCCTGCCAGTGGTTGTACTGACGTGCGAACCGTCGGCGAACATAGGCCGGGCGTAAGGTAGTGTCAAGAAAGGCGAATCCCTTCTCCTTCTGCACTTACGCGCGGCCCGCTCTGACTGCGGGAACCGATGACGCGACCCGTTGCCCGTCGTTGTGTGAGACCCGTTCGGTCGGCGTACTCGAGCAGCGGGATGAGGTATTTGCGGGAGACGCCGAGGACGTCGCGGAGCTCGGACGGTGATTTTTCGTGGCCGTCGGCCATGGCTGATCTGAGCAGCGCTTCGAGGCGATCAAGTGCAGCGGTCGCGTAGAAGCGATCCGGTGCGACCTGTACGACGCGGTTCTGTCGCTCGAGGATCTTGAGGACAGACACGCTGTCGGGTCCGAACTGTTGCTCGAGCTCGTCTACGGAGGGCGGCTCGCGGTCGGCTTGCTCGAGCGTGTGGGCGATGGCGTCGAGGGTGGTGCGGGCTTGCTGGTCGAGCGTCGGCGTCCAGCCGTGTCGCATCACGAGGCCGCCGGAGACATCCACGCGCTGTTCGCGGACCAGTGTGGCCACGATGAGGTCGGCGAGTCCCGGGTTAGGCGTGGTGCGGGCGCGGATGGATTGGAGGGGTGCGCCGGGATCGAGCGGGAACGCCGCGTGGTGCTCGTTTACGAGCGCCATGAAGCGGTGCTCGAGGGCGGTTACGACCGTGCCGGCGTAGAGCGTGTCGCCCACCTGGCGCGCGCCGTCGGCGGCCGCGATGAGCTCCTTCACGTCGTTAGGCCGAGCGCCGGCGCGCACCGTGAGCGACGTCAGGGAGACGCCTAACGGACCAGCGTGCTCGAGGATCCGGGCGAGGCGTTGGGCCGGCGTGGCGGTCTCGACCGTCCAGGGCCGGGCGCGGCGTTGGGCGGGCGCCGGGTCAGCCACCACGCCGCCGCCGATCGTGGCGAGCGGGGACGCGTTGCGGAGCACGAATCGATCGCCGGCACGTGCGACCACTGGTGCGTCGAGCACGACGCGCGCGTGCTTGCGTCCGCCGGGCGCGAGTGCGCCGCCGGGTGCTACGATGCGCGCGCCGACTTCCACCGTGCCCAGGTGGAACCGCACGCTGGTGCGGGGGCCGAGCGCGCGCGGCGCATCGGGGAGGAGCGCGACGTCGGCGAGGAGCGCCGTCGATGCGACCCATGCTTCTTCCGCGACCAGCACGCTGCCTCGCCCCACTTCGGCGACGCCCACGCCGGCGAGCGCGATGGCCGCGCGGGTGCCCGGCAGTGCCGCGTCGACCGTGGCGCCGTGCGACTCGATGTTGCGGACGCGGGCTTGCGCGCCCGACGGGAGGATGCGGACCGCGGCGTCGCGCGTTAGGCGGCCGCTCCACACCGTGCCCGTGACCACGGTGCCCGTGCCGCGCACGCTGAACGCGCGGTCGATGGGCAGGCGGAAGATGTCGTCCGCGTCGCGCGCGGGGATCGCCCGCACCGCACGTCCGAGTGCGTCCCGCAGCGCGTCCAATCCTCGGCCCGACACGACGGAGGTCGGGACCATCGGCGCGCCCTCGAGCGCGGTGCCTAACGTGAGGGACTGCACGTCGTCGCGGACCAAGGCCAGCCAGTCGTCGTCGACGAGGTCGCACTTGGTGAGCGCGATGACGCCGCCTTTGACGCCCAGGATGTCGAGGATGGCGAGGTGCTCGCGCGTCTGCGGCATCACGCCTTCGTCGGCGGCGATCACGAGCAGCACGAGGTCGACGCCGGTGGCGCCGGCGAGCATGTTGCGCACGAAGGCTTCGTGACCGGGCACGTCCACGACGCCTAACACACCGTCGGCGCCCAGGTCGAGCGGTGCGAAGCCCAGGTCGATCGTGATCCCGCGGCGCTTCTCTTCGGCGAGGCGGTCGGTGTCGACGCCGGTGAGCGCTTTGACGAGCGCCGTTTTTCCGTGGTCGACGTGTCCCGCGGTGCCTAAGATCACGCGGTGCTCCAGGCGCCCAGTTCCCACACCTCAAACGCGTTGAGCACTCGGCCGTCCGCAACGTGGTGGTGCAGGAACTCGCGCAGCAGGCGTTGGTGCGCGCGCAGGTCGCGCACGGCGAGGGGGTCAGCGGCGCTCTGCCGCGCGTCGCACCAGGCGCGAATGGCCGTCCGTGCGTTAGGCGGAAGGGCGCGCGATCCGGGATACTGCCTGGCGCAGTTGGCGCACATCACGCCGCCGGCCGCGTGGTTGAAGGGCGCGGCGGCATTGTCGCCCAACTCGTCGTGGCAGAGCGCGCACGCGTCGAGCGACGGCGCGAATCCGAGCTGCGACACCATCTGCCACGCGCCCGCGAGTCCGGCTTCTCCGGCATGTTCCGGATCGCACCCCGCGATGCGATCGAGCGAGTCGGCGAGGGCGTCGAACATTTCTTGGTTGGCGTCGTCGGCCGCGCCGAATCGCAGCACGAGCTCGACCACCGCCGACGCGCTGGCGAAGCGCCCCAGGTCGCGGCCCAGACCTGCGCGCGCGTTGGTGATCTCGAACGCGCCCAAGGTTTGGAGCTCCCTGCCCTGCTTCATGTGGATCTGCGCCGCACCTTGGGCAAAAAGATCGAGCGCGGTGCCGAACCGGCTCTTGGGGCGGCGGGCGCCGCGCGCCATGGCAGACTGTACCCCCGCATCGCGCGTGACCAGTCGCACGATGACGGACGTCTCCGAGTAGTCGAAGCAGTGGAGGATAATCGCGTCCGTCGTAAGGAGCATGGTGAATACTATCAGGGAAGCGCTTCGCTTGGGGAATAGTGCGGCGCATGCCACACCTCCATTCCCGAAGCGTCAGCGCTTCCCTAAGACGCCGCCAGGCGTCGCTTCCCCAAGCGCAGCGCTTCCCTTCAGTCTTCCCTCCCCCATGTTAGGCGCGCGCCGACATCCAGCGCCGCGCCCGGTGCGCGGAATCCAAAAATGGGCGCGTACCGCGTACCGAAGAGGTTTGCTATTCGGCCCGTGAAGGTGAGCGCGGGTGTCGCGCCGTGAGCGTCGGAGACCGTGAGCTCGCCGCCCAAGTCGTAGAGCGTGTACGACGGCGCTTGGACCCGAACGGAATTCAGGAAGTCGACATCGTCGCGGTTGCCCACGTAGGTGGCCGTGGCGAATACGGCGGCACGCGTCGACGGGCGGAACGCAAGCGTCGCGTTGGCGAGGTTCGTTGGGCGGCGCAGCAGGCGCTGGCCCTCCACGAATTCGCCGGTGGGACCGCCGTCGATTCCCGCGTCGGTAACGCGCGTGTGTTGCCAGGTATAGCCGGCTGTGAGCGACAGGCCGCGCCACGTGCCTGTGCGCGCGCCAACCTCGAGGCCGTCCGCGGTGGCGGCGGTCAGGTTGAAGTAGTTGGGCTCCGACGTGTCCGGCGGCGTTCCGTCGTACTGGATGATGTCGCGGAAGCGTTGGGCGAAGTACGTGGCGGACAGAGCGAGGGCGCCGTGCGCGACATCCTGCTCGACTCCGGCTTCCCAGCTCTTGGAGCGCTCGGGCTTCAAGTTTGGATTCCCGCGGGCGAACGAGAGCTGCGACGACGTCTGGTCGAACGTCGGTTCCTTGAACGCGTTGCCGATCGAGGCGTGGAGGCTCGTGCCCGGCACGAGCACGTACCCCGCGGCCAGGCGATAGGTGGTGAACGTGCCGAACTGGCTGTTGTCATCGGCGCGGACGCCCGCGGTGTACGAGAAGGCGCGTCCGACGTTGCCTAACGCTTGGGCGTAGTATGCGTGGACCGTGCGCTGGAGCGGGCTCGAGCCCGACTCGCGTGCGCGTTGCTGTTCGGCCGACGCCCCGGCGCTCAAGTCGGCCCATGGCGCGGCGCTGAAATCGAGGCGGCCGTCCACGGAGCGCCGGTAAATGCCCGCCCGCGTATCGTAGCACAGGTCGCATTGGGCGCCCGGCGTATCCGGAATCTGCGCCGACTGCTCGTGCTCATCGCTCGCGCCCAACAACACGCGTGCCGTCAGGCGCTCCGTTAGTCGCCTGTCGGCGCCGAGTGATGCGAGGAGGCGTCGCTCGAGGTGGAACTGGGTGCTGTCAAGCACCGCGCCGGAAAAGTCGGTGGGGATGTGCGCGCCGGCGTCCTCGTCGCGGAGCACGAGGCGCACGGACGTGGCCGCATCGGGCGACACGCGCAGTTGGCCGCTGTAGATGTCGTTGCGGCTCTGGCTGTTGAAGGCATAGATCCCGTCGGTGCGGTGGCGCGCGATGGACGCCGATCCGCTGATCTTGTCCGAGCCGCCGGTGTAGGACAGGCTGCCGTTGGAGGTGCCGTACGTGCCGCCGTCCGCGCCTAACGTAAGCTCGCCCGGTCCGGCGCCGCCGCGCGTGAAGATCTGGATCACGCCGGTGACCGCGTTCGCGCCGTAGAGCACGCTCGCGGGGCCGCGCACGATTTCGATCCGGTCGACGTTGTCCGTGGTCAGGTTCGCGAGGTCGAGGAAGCCGCCGGGATCGTTCACGGGCACGCCATCCAGGAGAATCTCGGTGTAGTCGCTCTCGCCGCCGCGCACGAAGAGCGAGGTCTGCGACCCGTACGAACCGCTCTGCGGCGCGAACACGCCCGGCACGGTCGCGAGCGCATCTTTGACCGTGGTGATCCCCTGCGCGCGGAGGTCGGCGCCGGTGATCACGGTCGTGCTCGCCAGCGGAGCCACGGGTTTGATGTCGGTGCGCGTGGCGGTGACGACGACGGGCGCGAGCGTCGCGGTATCGATGGACAGCTGTTGGGCCTGACTAACGGACGGCGCGGCGAGCGCGGCCAGCGCGGCCAGGGCGGCGGCGAAGCGGATGGTTAGGCACACGGCAGAATCCTCGACAGGCGTGAATCCGAACAAGGGTGGCCGCTCATGGGGCGCGGCCGCGAAGCGGGAGCAAGGCCGGCGCACCTACCGCCGGGTCGTGCGTGACGACGAGCGGCCAGTCGTAGACGGGCTCGAGCACCGACGCCTGCATCACCGCCGCGGGCTCCCCCGCGGCGGCCACGCGGCCCTGGTGCAGGAGTACGATCGCGTCGGCGAACCTGGCCACGAGATTCAGCTGGTGGCTCACGAGCAACACGGCCATCCCGTCTCGCGCCAGCCGCGCGAACAACTCGAACATCGCCATCTCGTGCGCGATGTCGAGGAACGTCGTGGGCTCGTCGAGCACGAGGGCATCGCCGCCCTGCGCGAGCGCGCGCGCGATGCGCACGCGCTGCCACTCGCCGCCCGAGAGCTCGTGCGTGCGGCGATCGGCCAGCGGCTCGACGCCGGCGAGCGCGATGGCGCGCTCGACGGCGGCGGCATCGTCCGGTCCGGCGGCGCGCCACGCGCCCTCGTGCGGGTACCTGCCTAACGCGACGTACTCGCGCACCGGCAGCGGGAACACCAGCGCCTCTCGCTGCGTCACCACCGCCACTCGGCGCGCGAACGCCCGGCGGTCGAGCGCGTCGAGCGACACGTCATCGATGGCGATCGCGCCCGACGCGTGCACGTGCAATCGGAGCAGCGCGCCGACGAGCGTGCTCTTCCCGCTCCCGTTGGGCCCGACCAACGCGGTGACCGCACCGCGCCGAGCCTCGAACGTCACCCCGTTCACCGCGGCCTGGGCGGCGTGCGGATAGCGCACGATCACATCGCGAAACGCGATCACGCAAACCGCCGGAGCTGGAAGAGAAAGAACGGGACGCCCACGAGCGCGGTGACGGCGCCCAACGGCAGGTCCGCGGGCGGGTGCGCCACGCGCGCGACGAGATCCGCGCACACCACCAATGCGGCGCCCAGCACCGCGGACCCGGCGAGCAGCGGCCGGTGCCGGCGGAGTCCGGCCGCGCGCACCATGTGCGGCACGACCAATCCGACGAACCCCACGAGGCCGGCGGCGGCCACCGTGGCCGCCGCCAACAGCGAGCTCACCAGATACACGGTCCGCCCGGCGCGCTCGGCGTCCAGGCCCAAACCTGCCGCTGACTCTTCGCCCAACGCCAACAGGTCGATGTCGCGGCCTAACGCAAGCAGCGCCGCGCCGCCGATGGCGGTGTACGCCGCGAGCCACGCCACCTGCGTCCAGTCGGCGCCCGCCACCGAGCCCATCATCCACCACAGCGCGCCGCGCACGGTGTCAGCCGGGGCGTCCGCCAGCAACACCATGATCGCCGCGTTGGCGAACGCCCCGATCACCACGCCGGCCATGAGCAGCACCCGCGGGTCCGCGCGCCCGCCGGCCGCACGCGCGACGCCGATCGCGGCGACGATCGCGAGCGCCGCGCCGGCGAACGCGCCTAACGGAAGCAGCAGCGGCGTGGCGAGGCCGAGCGTCACCAC
>DATEKK010000205.1:0-15199 GCA_035277485.1 Gemmatimonadaceae bacterium | reverse complement strand
GACCGCACCCGGCGCCTGCGCCCGCACCGGCGCGGCGCCGCCCGCGCCCAACGCCATGCCTAACGCAATGACCGCGACGCGAAACCGCACCGCGGACCGGCCGCGACTTACGGCTGCTTCACCCACACGCTCGAGATCGTCGTCCCGCCGGCGGTGAGGTTCACCGACAACGTGTCGTGCGACAGGCTCGCGGTGCCCTGCTCCTGTTCCGGCGAGACGTCCGACGACTGCGACCACGTCGAGCCGCTCACCGACCACGTGCCGCTGTCCACCTGCGTCCCCGATGGCAGGTTGAGCGTCAGGTTGTACCTGGTCAGGGTGAGCATCAGCGTACCCGTCGCCGTGGGCGGTGTCAGCGGCTGGGACGCGCCGAGCGTCAATGATGCGAGATCGTACGAGCCGACGAGCTCGGCCGCCGTAAGGCCCGGATTCGTCGAGCCATTGCTGCTGCACGCGCTGCTAGCAGCCACCCCCATCACCGCGACCGCCACGAGCCAACCACGCGATACCCGCAGACGCTGCCTCATCGATCCCCCTCCGTGACACGGTCCGAAGCGCGCGCTGCGCCATTGGGCGCCGCGCCATGGAACCCCGGAACGCTCCCACGACGGCACCATTTCTGCCATGCCGTACTCGACGGTAGGCATCCCGCCGTGCAGCCGGAGTTCGAGGTGGACGATATGCGCGTGGATCGGCCGGCGCCAGAGCGCCCGTCTCCGGGTTTCGCATGGATCTCTTTGCGCGACGAATTGCGCGCGATCGAGGAGCAATCCACCTTCACATGAGCCGCGTCGATCGCGGTACCCGTCGCCGGGCATCACGGAAGGAGTCGATTCGATGACGCACAAGAAAACGCCGGCCGCCTCGTCGAGCGAGCCGACCACCGGCGAAGTGGAGCGACTCAGCGGTCATCAATTGCGCCGCGCCGACGATGATGTGATTCGCCACCCGCGGCTCAGTGCACTCGAGCGCGCGATGGGCAGCCTGCACACGCGCTCGCTCGAGCTCACGATCCTCTGCGTCCTCGCCGTGCTGTACACGCTGTACCTGGCACGCGAGGTCGTCGTGCCCGTCGTGTTCGCCGTGCTCCTCAAGCTCTTCTTCGGCCCAACGATGCGCGCGCTCCGTAAGGCACACATCCCCGATCCGGTGAGCGCGGCGCTGCTGATTCTGCTCCTGCTGTCGATCGTCGGGTTCGGCGGCTACGCGATCTCGGGCGAAGC
This sequence comes from Gemmatimonadaceae bacterium, assembly GCA_035277485.1. Taxonomy (GTDB): domain Bacteria; phylum Gemmatimonadota; class Gemmatimonadetes; order Gemmatimonadales; family Gemmatimonadaceae; genus JADGGM01. The sequence goes on along the minus strand of DATEKK010000205.1, from coordinate 13,976 downwards.
GCAGGACTGGATCGAGAAAGCGCCCCGCGCCATGGCCATGGTGGGCACCAAGTTCAAGAAACTGCGCCAACCCATGGAGCGCGTGACCCGCTCGGCGGAACAGATGGAGACGGCGACGGGCGTGTCGGACGGTGGGCCGGGGCGCGAGGTGATCGTGCGCGGCCCATCGCTGCTCTCGAGAGTGTTCGGCACGACGACCAGTCTCGTCGCCGGCCTCCTCGAGGTGATCGTGCTGCTCTTCTTCCTCCTCGCGGGCGGCGAGCTCTTCCTGCAAAAGGTGGTGAAGGTCTTGCCTAACTTGCCGGACAAGAAACGGGCGGTCACCATCGCGCGGGAAACGGAAGCGTCGATCTCCACGTACCTGTCGACCATTCTCCTCATCAACGTCTGCGAGGGCATCGTCGTCGCCCTGATCATGGCACTGCTCGGCATGCCGAACCCGGTATTGTGGGGCGTGCTCGCGGCGCTGCTCGAATTCATCCCGTACCTCGGCGCCGCGACGATGATCCTGGTGCTGGCCATCGCCGGCCTCACGACGTTCAATAGCGTCGGACACGCGCTGCTGGTCCCGGCCGGCTTCCTCATCGTATCGATCATCCAATCGAACTTCGTGAGCCCGCCGCTGTTAGGCCGCCGCCTCACGCTCAACCCCGTGGCGATCTTCGTGGGCCTCGCGGTGTGGTTCTTCATCTGGGGCATTCCGGGCGCGTTCATGGCCGTGCCGCTCCTGGCCGCCACCAAAATTTTCTGCGACCACACCGAGGCCTTAGCCCCCATCGGCGAATTCCTCGGCAAGTAGCGTCGGTGCCGAACGGGCTCTCGCGAGGGGCGTGCGTCGCTCTCGGCGCGCTCGTCATCGCGTCACCCGGCCGCGCGCAGGCCTCGCGCGACACGCTCACCGTGCGCGTGCACATCGCGGCCGGCCCGACGGCCTCGATCGACCCGCGCACGGCATTCGGCGGCGGCCTCGACGGACATCGGCCCGGCGACATCGCGCGCCTCTACACGCCCGAGAACATCCGCGCTCTTACCGGCGCCGGCTTCGGCGTCGCCACGTACCGGCTCCGCACCGAGCTCGCCAACGACGCCTGGCACTGGAACCCCGCCGGCCGTTGGAGCGACAGCGCCCGCGCGCAGGGCTACTGGACGTCGGATACTGCGTTAGGCGCGCCGATCGAGACGTCGCGCGGCTATCGCCTGCCGCGCCGCGGCAACACGGTGGATCAGGCCGACGACCGCGGCTATTCGCGCGTGGACGACGGCGACACGGCCACCTTCTGGAAGAGCGATCCGTACCTCGACAGCGCCTACACCGGCGAGCCCCAAGCCCGCCACCCCCAATGGGTAATCGTGGACCTCGGCCGCCCGCGACCGGTGGACGCCATGCGCATCCTCTGGGCCGCGCCGTACGCGACGCGATACGACGTGGAATACTGGGCGGGCGAGCCTCCCGGTTCCGGGCTGGATGAGAACCCGGACGGCGCATGGCACCGCTTTCCGTTAGGCGCCCGAGCGCGCGCGGCCGGCGGCCACGACCAGCGCCGCTTGAGCGAGACCGCCGTCGAGACGCGATTCGTGCGCATCTGGTTGCGCGCGAGCTCGCACACCAGCCTTCCGGGCAGCCGCGATGCGCGCGATGCGTTGGGCTATGCGATCCGCGAGCTCGAGGTAGGCCGGCTCCGGCCCAACGGCGGCATCACCGACTACATTCGTCATGCCGCCTCACGCGACGAACAGACGGTGATCGCGGTGTCGTCCACGGATCCGTGGCATCGCGCGTCCGACGTGGACGCCGCGCTCGAGCAACCCGGTCTCGATCTCGTGTTTCGCTCCGGCCTGACGCAGGGCCGCGCTCCGCTGATTCCGGTACCGGTGCTGTTCGGCACGCCCGATGATGCCGCCGCCGAGATCGCGTATCTGCGCCGGCGCGGCTACCCACTCGACCGCGTCGAGTTAGGCGAGGAGCCGGACGGGCAATACGTGTCGCCCGACGACTACGGCGCGCTCTACGTGCAGTGGGTGCGCGCCCTGCGCGCGGCGGACTCCGCCATTCGCCCGGGCGGCCCATCGTGGCAGTCCACGTCCACCGATCTCATGATGGCGTGGCGTGCCGATCCGGACACGCGGCCGTGGCTCACGCGCTTCCTGGGCTACCTGCGCGATCACGGCGCCGAGCGCTCGCTCACGTTCTTCTCGTTCGAGTGGTATCCGTACGACTCGATCTGCGCGCCAGCGGCGCCGCAGCTCGCGCGCGCGACGAGCCTCTTGGATTCCGCGCTCGCCAAGCTCGCGCGCGAAGGCCTCCCGTTAGGCATCCCTCGCATCATCGCCGAGTATGGCTATTCGGCGTTCGCGGGCGAGTCCGAGGTGAATCGGGCCGGCGCGCTGCTCGACGCGGACGCCGCAGCCAACTTCGTGTCGCAAGGCGGCGCCCAGGCCTACCTCTATGGGTGGGAGCCGTCGCCGCTCGACAAGAACGACCACTGCGACAGCTGGGGCAACAACACGATGTTCGTGTCGGATGCAGGGAGGCGAATTCTCGACACGACAGCCACCTATTTCGCCGCGCGCATGCTCACGCGCGAGTGGCTGGACTCGACCGGCGTGCAGCAGCTCTATCGCGCCACCGTGAGCCGGCGTGGGCCGCGCGGCGCTGCGTTGGTCACCGCGTACGCCGCGCGACGCCCTGACGGCACCTGGGCCCTGCTCCTCGCGAACATGGATCCACGCCGCACCTGGCGGGTCACGGTGACGCTCGATGACACCACGGGCGCGTTGCGCGCTCCGATCTCGCTGGTCCAGTTCGGCGCAGCGAGCTACGTCTGGCACGCGCACGGCGCGTCCGGGTTCGCGCGTCCCGACGGGCCGTTCGTCCGCCGCGTCGTGGCGCACGCCGCGGCACGGATCGCGCTCCCGCCCTGGTCGCTGACGGTGGTGCGCTGGTCTTCATCTCATATGTCTTGACAAGCATATACCGGCTGAGGTATATACAGACCGTGCCATCCGTCTTCGACATCATTGCCGAGCCGAACCGCCGCGCGATTCTCGGGCTCCTGGTCTCCGCCGAACAGTCGGTGGGCGAGATCGAGCGGCAGCTGCGCCTGCCGCAGCCCGCGGTCTCGAAACACCTCCGCGTGCTGCGCGACGCCGGCTTGGTGGAGTCCACCGTGGACGCGCAACGCCGATTGTACCGCCTCAAACCCGAACCGCTCGAGGAACTGGACGCGTGGCTGGCGCCGTTCCGCCGGTTCTGGTCCGCCCACCTCGATGCGCTCGAGCGCCACCTCGATCGCATGGATCGCCCGACACGAACCACGAAGAAGCCAAGGAGACGCAAATGACGACTCGCCAACAGTACGCACCGGGCCCCGCCAGCGGGGCGCGTGTCGAAAAGAATGGAGAACAGTGGACGCTCATCATCGTGCGCGAGCTGCACCACGCGCCGGAGAAAGTCTGGCGCGCCCTTACGGATCCGAATGAGCTGCGCGACTGGGCGCCGTACGATGCGGATGCGAATCTCGGTAAGGCCGGGACGCGCGTGAAGCTCACGACGGTGGGCGCGCCGTCGCCGCACGTCGTCGAAACCACGGTGAAGCGCGCCGACGCGCCACAGGTACTCGAGTTCGAGTGGGGCGGCGGCGATCTCCGGTGGGAGCTCACGCCGCACGGCACCGGTACGCGCCTAACGCTCTGGGCCAGGATCGATCGCCGCTACGTCGCCATGGGTGCCGCCGGCTGGCACATCTGCCTCGACGTGCTCGCACATCTCCTCGATGGCGATCCGTTAGGCCGCATGGCGGGCGTCGAGGTGTTGAAGTTCGACGGCTGGCACCTGCTCAATGAGGAATACAGCAAGCAGTTCGAATAGGACGGACAGTACCGGACAATGCCGGACAGTAAGGCGGACACTGCCGGACACTGCCGGACAGTGCCGGACAGTGCCGGATCGGAAGACGGAGACTCCGGCTGTGTCCGATAGTGTCCGGTAATGTCCGCCTTACGCCGTCCGCCTCAAATGCTCGGCCGGGAAGTCGATCACCGTCCGATCCGGCTCTTCCGTTAGGCGGGCGTGCTGCGCGGCGAACAGCCGGCGCGCGAGCCGCACCTCGAGCGACTCGGGCCCGGTCGAGCGGGCGTGCGTGACCTCGATCGTCACCCGGCCCTCCTCGCGCTCGCCGGCCGCGACCGTCACGTCGCCCGCGGCGGGCGTCGACGCGATGGCGACGCCCAACACCGTGGTCAGGGCTTCCTGCGCGAGGGTTGCGTCCGCCAGGACGCGCGGCGCGCGATCGGAGATGTCGAGGTGCAGCTGCACGCTCGCCGACACCGCGCGCGCCTGTGCAATGGCTAACGCAGGACGCATGAGCTCGGCCAAACCAATGGGTTGGATCACGGGCGTCACTGCGCCGCGATCCAGCTCGACCAGTTTTCGCAGCCGGCGCAGCGCCACGTCGGCCGAGTCCACGGCGGACTGCGCGGCGCTCAACATCTCTTCCTGGTTCTCGTTGAGCGCGCCGAAGGGGCTCGACAACAAAATGTGCAGCGGGAGTTGCGCTTCCTGCAGGCGCACGCTCATGAGACCGGTGATGTCGTCGATGAGCTCCGCATACTCCTTGGCGCGGTCGCCGGCGCCGGGCTCGCGTCGCCTGCCGTTACTCATCGGCTGCTCCCTCGCGCCGGCCTCCGTTGATCGGGGCCTCCTCGAACGAGACCACGAGCACATCGAGACCATCCGCCGCCTGCACCAGTCTGTCCACCACTGACCCGTGCCGCACGCGATGCCACCACGATCGTGTGCTCTTCCCCACGATGAGCAGCGACACGCGCCGCTCGCGCGCGAAGCGCGAGATCGCTTCGACGACGTCGGCCCCCTCGAGCTTCACGACTTCCGCGCCCATCGCCTGTGCCATCTGGATGTTGTCGACCAGGCGGCGTTGCACCGACGAGTCGATGCGGTCCGCGCGCTCATCCGGTGTCTGCACGTACACACAGTACCAATCGGAGTTGAGACGCCCCGCGATGCGGCTCGCCTTACGCAACAGCGCCGCCGTGCGGGGCGGATTGCTCGACATCGCGACCATGATGCGGTCCGCGGTCTTCGGTCCCGCGCTTCCCCCCTCTTCGCGTCGCACGATATCCTCGCGCACGCGATCCACCGAGCTTGCCACTTCGCGTAAGGCAAGCTCGCGGAGTGTGGTCAGATTCTCCTCGGTGAAGAAGTTCTCGAGCGCCGAGGGAATCCGTTCGCGTCCGTAAATCTTGCCGTCCACCAGCCGCTGTCTCAGGTCTTCCGCGGAGAGATCGATGTTTACGACCTGATCCGCGCGCGCGACCACCCAATCCGGGACCGTCTCCCGCACGAGAACGCCGAGTGTTCGTTGGACCACGTCGTTGAGGGACTCGAGATGCTGGACGTTGACCGCCGTGATCACATTGATGCCCGCGTCGAGCAGCTCGAGTACATCTTCCCATCGCTTGCGATGCTTGGAACCGGGGACGTTGGTGTGTGCGAGCTCGTCGACGATCGCGACATCCGGATGCCGCTCGAACACCGCATCGACGTCCATCTCCTCGAGCACGACACCGCGATACTCGATCTTGCGTCGTGGCACCACTTCGAGGTCGCCGATGAGTGCGATCGTATCGGCGCGGCTGTGCGGCTCGACGAAGCCAACGACGACATCGATGCCGCGGCGTCTCATGTCGTGTGCTTCCTGCAGCATGCGATAGGATTTGCCGACGCCGGCCGCCGACCCGATATACACCTTGAGCCGCCCACGCTTGCGCTCGCGCACGAGCGTGAGAAACTCGGACGCGCCGAATGGCCCCGTTCCACTACCAGACGGCGCGGCAGTCGGCTTCGCCGCCGTTGCAGGTTGGGCTGGAGGCACAGCGTCCACGCTCGACTGTGCATCCAGATGCCTGCGTTCGGGCGCTTCAGTCACAGTGTGAGCGCAAGAGACGTCACGGCAACCCCGTCATCTCGAGAATAATCGCCTGCCTGATGCGTGGGCCAGACCCGTCCGCTCGACCAGTATCCGCGCACTTCCGTCCGCCACAGCACGCGGGACGTTAGCGAGACATCGCTCCCGATCGATGCTCCGTTAGTCTCGAACGCCGCAGGCAAGCCGGTTTTCACGATCACCCGATCGGGATCCGCGAAGCGCTCCACGCGACCGACGATCGCGACGCGCGGTGTGAGGTGATACTTGGCGATGAGCGTGGTGCCGTACCACGACCCGGTCGTGCCGTCGGACCTGCTGTGGCTTTGGACACCCACATCGAACACCGCCGCGAGTTGCCACGCGCCCGACGGGTTGTATTGCGCGATGAAATCATTGTAGAAACGCATCTGAGCCGCCGAGGTATCCGCCGCCACGTTGCCGACGAAGTTGTCGTAGGACAACGTGACCTTCGGATTCACGGCGTAGTCGATCCGGATGCCGCCCGCCGGTGGCGTGTTTTCGTTGGAGATGTTCTGCCAACCGTTCACGACGACCGCCTGCACGGCGACGGCGGCTGATGCCTGCCACGTGAGCTTCACCCCAGCCTCGTAATACGGCGAGAAGTCACCGACTAACGACCGGCTGTACGTGAGGTTGTCGCGCGATACCCAGCCTTCGTATCCCGTATGGGCGTAGAAAATTCCGCCGTCCACCCACACGGTGTGCGATACCTGGTAGCCGATCGTCGCCTCCTGGATAAACTGACTGACGGACGACCCGCTGATGTGCCCAACGGATGGCTCTCCCGCGTAATTCGCCTGCACTGACGTGCCGTACTGGATCGCGAATCGGCCGCGGTAGCGCGGCCTCGTGACTCGCATGTCGACGTAGGCCAGATTGATGTTGAAGTCCGCATGCCGCGCGGGCTGAGTCGTGTACGCGCGATCGAAGTCGGCAGGGCGGTCCGTGTCCCACGCGTAGTAGGCATCCACGAAACCATCGAAGTCGATTTTGGGCGTCGTATCTCGGGCAGCCTTCGTCGTGTCGTGCGCCGCAGCTTGTTGCGCGCCTGAGCCGGTCGCCCACGACACGACCAGCGCCAGACTGCCCACGACCACAGCCAACAAGCGGTCCATCACCGTATCACCACAGTCGCGATGCCAAGGTGCGCCGACCGCATGCCTAACGCTGCGTTCGGCTCGGAGACTGCGCCGAATCGAGCGCGAGGTTGAGCCGCAGCACGTTCACACGCCGTTCGCCCAGCACGCCGAGCTGACGCCCCTCCGTGTAGCGGTCCACCAGGGCCTGCACCGCCCCCGGATCCATTCCTCGCTCTCGCGCCACGCGAGCCACCTGCAGCCGCGCGTTGTCGGGCGAAATGTCGGGGTCGAGGCCCGACGCCGACGACGTCACCATGTCCGACGGAATTCGTCCGCGCGCGCCGCCGTCGTTCGTGACCACGGATTCTACTGCGTTCGCAATCAACGTGTCCGCGAGCTTGGCGCTCGTCGGTCCCAGGTTCGTCCCGCCCGACAACGTGTCGTCGTAGCCGGCGCCGGCGTTGGACGGGCGCGGGTGAAAATACTCGGCGCCGGCGAACCGCTGCCCGATGAGCGCACTCCCGATGACACGGCCGTTGGACGTGACGAGCGAGCCTCGCGCCTGCCGCGGAAAGAACAGTTGGGCGAGCCCGGTGACGATGCCTGGATAGATGAGCCCCGTGATCGCGCATAGCACGAGCGCGACGACGATCGCAGGACGAAGTTGGTTCTTCAGCATGGTCGTTAGGCGAGGTGCAGGAACACGAGCGCCAGGTCGATGACCTTGATCCCGACGAACGGCGCGATCAGCCCGCCCACGCCGTACACCCAGAGATTCCGGCGCAGAATCGTCGCGGCCGGCGCCGGGCGGTAGCGCACGCCCTTCAAGGCGAGCGGAATGAGTGCAATGATGATGAGCGCGTTGAAGATCACGCTCGCGAGAATCGCGGACTGCGGCGAATGCAGGCCCATGATGTTGAGCCCACGGAGCGCGGGATACGTGGCCACGAACATCGCCGGGATGATCGCGAAATACTTCGCGACATCGTTGGCGATCGAGAACGTCGTCAGCGACCCGCGCGTCATGAGCAGCTGCTTCCCGATCTCCACTACCTCGATCAGCTTGGTCGGGTTCGAGTCGAGATCGATCATGTTGCCGGCTTCTTTCGCCGCCTGCGTGCCGGAGTTCATCGCCACGCCGACATCGGCCTGCGCGAGCGCGGGTGCATCGTTCGTCCCATCGCCGGTCATCGCGACGAGCCTGCCGCCCGCCTGCTCGCGCTTGATCAGCGCCATCTTGTCTTCCGGCGTCGCCTCGGCGAGGAAATCGTCGACACCCGCTTCGGACGCGATCGCGGCAGCGGTCAGCGGATTGTCACCCGTGATCATGATCGTCCGGATGCCCATCGCACGGATGCGGTCGAAGCGCTCCTTGATGCCGCCCTTCACTACGTCCTTCAGGTAGATTACGCCTAACACGTGCGCGGTGCCGTTCGACCGTTCGGCCACGACTAACGGAGTGCCGCCTTCGCGGGCGATGCGCTCGACGGACGCCTTGAGTCCCGCCGGGATGGTACCGCGGTTCTCCTCCACCCACCGCGCCACTGCGTCGCCCGCGCCTTTGCGCACGTGCAGCGTGCCCATGTTCACCCCGCTCATCCGCGTGGACGCGGAGAACGGAACGAACTCCGCTTCGCTCGCGGCGCCGGCGTCGACCTCGTGCGCATCGCTTGCCGCAACCAACATGCGGCGTCCATCGGCCAGCGCGCGCCCGCGCAGCCCGAACTTCTCCTTCGCGAGCACGACGATACTCCGGCCTTCCGGCGTCTCGTCGGGTAGCGACGCCAGTTGCGCACGGTCGGCCAGATGCTCGAGCGTCACGCCCGCTACGGGAATGAACTCGACCGCCTGGCGGTTGCCTAACGTAATCGTGCCGGTCTTGTCGAGGAGCAGCGTGTTGACGTCGCCCGCCGCCTCCACCGAGCGCCCGCTCATGGCGATCACGTTCTGCTGGATGAGACGGTCCATCCCGGCGATGCCGATCGCCGACAGCAGACCGCCGATCGTCGTCGGGATGAGGCACACGAGCAACGCGATGAGCACGGGGATCGAGACCGACCCGCCGCTGTAGATCGCGAACGGCTCGAGCGTTGCCACCGCGAACAGAAAAATGATGGTGAGACCGGACAACAGGATCGTGAGCGCGATCTCGTTGGGCGTCTTCTGCCGTTGGGCGCCCTCGACGAGCGCGATCATGCGATCGAGAAACGTCTCGCCGGGATTCGCGGTGATGCGGATGACGAGGTAGTCCGACAGCACGCGCGTGCCGCCCGTGACGGCCGACCGATCGCCGCCCGATTCGCGGATCACGGGCGCGGACTCGCCGGTGATGGCCGATTCGTCCACCGACGCGACGCCATCCACCACTTCGCCGTCGCCCGGGATGATGTCGCTTGGCGTGCACAGCACGTAGTCGCCGCGCCGCAGCCGCGTGGCAGGCACAGGTTCGGCCGACAACTTGTTGGTGTGGTCCTCGAGACGCTTGGCGGTGGTCGTGGTGCGCATCGCGCGCAGACTGTCGGCTTGCGCCTTGCCGCGCCCTTCCGCCATCGCTTCGGCAAAGTTGGCGAAGATCGCGGTGAACCACAGCCACAGCGCAATCTGCAGCGTGAAGCCGATGCTCCCGGCGCCCCGCACCGCATCGCGCACGAGAATGAGCGTCGTGAGCACGCTGCCTAACAGCACGACGAACATGACCGGGTTGCGCACCATGTGGTGCGGGTTCACGGTCTTGGCGAACGCGTCGCGGATCGCACGTCTCACGATCGGCGGATCGAACAACGGACGCTTCGTGACGGTCATGGTTAGAACACCCGGCGCGCATGCATCAGGAAGTGCTCGACCACCGGGCCCAACGACAGTGCCGGAAAGAAGGTGAGCGCTCCGACGATCAGGATCACGAAAATGAGGAGGACGACGAATAGCGGCGTCGTCACGGGGAACGTGCCCGCCGATTCCGGCACGATGCGTTTCTCGGCGAGGAACCCCGCCATGGCCAACATGGGCACGTGCATCGCGAACCGACCGATGAGCGTGTTGAGGCCGAGCAGCGTGTTGTAGAAGTACGTGGATCCCGTTAGGCCAGCGAATGCGCTGCCATTGTTGCCCGCGGTCGAGCTGAACGCGTACAGCATCTCCGACAGCCCGTGCGGGCCGGCGTTGTTGCGCCCCGCGAGTCCGGCCGGCGTGACCGATGCGACCGCGGTCAACACGAGGATCGCGCCGGCAAAGACCAGCACGTACAGCATCGCCATCTGCACTTCGCGCGCCTCGATTTTCTTGCCCAGATACTCGGGCGTGCGCCCAACCATGAGGCCGGCGATGAACACCGTCAGAATGATCATCACGATCATCCCGTACAAGCCCGCGCCGGTGCCACCGAACACGACCTCGCCTAACTGTATGTTCACCAGCGGCACCATGCCGCCCACGGGCGTGAAGGAATCGTGCATGCTGTTCACCGCGCCGCATGACGTCGCCGTCGTCACCGTTGCGAACAGGGCAGAGTTGACGACGCCGAAGCGGACTTCCTTGCCTTCCATGTTGCCGCCGGGATTCGTGGCGGTCGCGGCGACGTCGATGCCGTGGGCGGCATGAATCGGATTGCCGCGCGCTTCGGCGCGATACGACGTGGTGATGCCTGCGAGCAGCAGGATGTACATCGCCGCCCAGATCGCCCACCCGTGGCGTTGGTTGCGCGCCATGCGGCCGTACGTGTACGTGAGACCTGCCGGGATGGAGAGAATGGCGACCATCTCGAGCAGGTCCGTGAGCGGGGTCGCGTTCTCGAACGGATGCGCGGAATTCGCGTTGAAGAAGCCGCCGCCGTTGGTGCCGAGCTCCTTGATCGCTTCCTGACTGGCCACGGGGCCCATGGCCAGCACCTGCTTGGCGCCTTCCACGGTCGTCGCCGTCACATAGTGAGCGACGTTCTGGATCACGCCCTGCTGCGTGAGCACGAGCGCGAGCACGATCGAGAGCGGCAGCAACAGATACAGTGTGCCCCGCACGAGGTCCACCCAGAAGTTGCCTAACGTACAGGCCGACCGCCGCACGATGCCGCGCACGAGCGCCATCGCGAGCGCGATGCCGGTTGCCGCGGAGACGAAGTTGTGGAACGTCAACTGCGTCATCTGCGACAGGTACGACATCGTCGTTTCGCCGGCGTAGGATTGCCAGTTGGTGTTCGTCGTGAACGACGCCGCGGTCTCGAACGCCTGTCGGTCCGGCAGCGCGCCTAACCCTTGGGGGTTGAGCGGCAGCACGTGCTGCAGCCGCAGCACCGCATAGGTGAGCAGCATGGATGCCGCGCTGAACGCGAGCATCGACACTGCATAGCGCGTCCAATGCTGGTCCTCGCGCGGATCGATGCCCGAGATGCGATAGATGAATCGCTCGACAGGCGCGAGCCATGTGAGCGATCCATCGTACACGCGCACCATGTACGTGCCGAGCGGCTTCGTGATGAGGAGCACGAGGATCGAGAAGATCCCGATTTGCAGCCAGCCGTTCGCAGTCACCTCAAAACCGCTCCGGCCGCACCAACGTGTACAGCAAGTAAACCAGCACCGCCATCGCGACGATGCCGGCGACGATCATCTCCGTAGTCATTGGGACTGCTCGTCGGCATCGCGCCGCGCCCCCAGGGACTCGCACGCGCGCACGTAGACGACCATGAGCGCGAAGAACGCGATGGTACCGAGGATGTACAGAAGATCCAACATGCCTTGACTCTCGATTTGATCCGTCGTTGAGCGCATCGCGCAGCAGCACAGCTGCGCGGCGCGAGAGTACACTAGACGGACCGACGTCAACGCCGCGTCAAAATCGGCGGGTCAGAAGCCTAAAAAAAAGGTCAAGATCGGTGGCTCATGCGGCGAACGCCGAGTGCCGGCGCACCCCCGCATGCCCTTATACTGGCCCGCCCGGCATGAGCGCCTTGTGACCCCGCCGGATGTTTGCATCAGCTGCACACTCGCTCGGCTGCGCCTGTCCGGTCGAACGCGACCTTTTGCGGGCGCGGCGTTTGGTCCGCATCTTGGTTCCTGCCGTCGAACGCGACCGAGCGACCTGCCGGATGACACGTCCCTCACCGGGCCCATCCCATGATCCGCACGCCGAGTCAGACGCCTAACGCCGAGGCTACGCTCGTACGTGCGCTCGGCACACGTCAGCTCACGGCAAACATTTTCAATTACACGGTCGGGAGCGGCATTTTCGCGCTCCCCGCAATCGTCGCTGCAGAGCTGGGGAACGCGGCACCAGCCGCGTACCTGCTCTGCGCAGTAACGATGGCGCTCGTCGCACTCGTTCTCGCCGAGGCCGGAACGCGGGTGACGATTACCGGCGGACCGTACGCCTATATACAGGAGGGGCTCGGACCTATCGCGGGATTCCTGTCCGGGATCCTCGTCGTGGTAAATGATGTCACCGCGGCAGGCGCGATTGCGATGTTGCTCGCCAGCTCGGTTGCACGGCTCGCTAATGTCGCGAACAACGGAATCGTCGGTGCGCTAGCGGCAGTCCTGCTCACAGGACTCGCAGCGCTCAACGTTCGCGGGGTGCGTACGGGCGCACGCGTCATCGAGATATCCACCATCGCGAAGCTCATCCCACTGCTCTTCTTCGTTGTCGTCGGCGTATTCTTCATATCGCCCGCGAACCTGCGCGTCGGCGCACTGCCGAATGCGGGGCGCATCACAGCCACGGCGGGCACGTTGTTGTTCGCGTTCACCGGCATCGAGGGAGCGCTGCTGCCGAGCGGGGAAGTCACGCGACCCACGGTTACGATCCCACGGGCTGCCATGCTCGCCCTCGCATCAGTCTCGCTGCTCTACCTCGCCGTGCAAGCGGTGGCTGTCGGCACGTTAGGCCCGGCGATCGTCGCGGACCGCGTGTCGCCACTCGCTACGGCCGCAGCGACGTTCGCGGGGAATGCCGGGCGCAATTTGCTCCTCGTTGGCGCGAGCGTTTCGATGTTCGGATGGCTCACCGGGTCGCTCCTCGCCGCTCCGCGCGGCGTCTTCGCGCTGGCTCGCGACGGGTTTCTCCCACGACGCGTGGCTGCGGTGCACCCACGCTACCGTACGCCCCACGTGGCGATCGCGGCGTATGCGGCGCTTGCGGTCGTGCTCGCGTTGAGCGGGACCTTCCAGCAGCTCGCCATTTTGTCGAACATTGCGGCCCTCGGCCTGTATTTTCTCTGCGCGGTATCGGTGCTGCGGCTCCGTGTCCTCGGTGTGCGCACAGAGGAGGCGCCGTTCGTGATACCGGGCGGGCCAACCGTGCCACTCCTCACGTGTCTCATGGTGGCATGGGTCGTCTCCCAGACGATCGGGCGACGCGAGTTCGTGTCGTTAGGCATCCTTCTCGTTGCCGCCATCGCGATGTACGCATTCAAGACGCGACGCGCCGGCCCGATTGCGGCAGGCACTTGAAGAGCGGCTAGACGAGCTTCCACATGCAAAACCGTCTGGTCTTCGGCGCTCTCCCTTCCTCTCGCCTGTAGCGGTACTTTCGGTGACCCATGGACGCCGCCTTTCAACTCAAATGGGGCCAAGCCACCCTACGCCGGCGACACCATGCCCATGGCGGCGTCCACCGCCGGCAGCCGCAGAGAGAAAATGCTCCCGCCGCCCGGCCTCGCGTCGTATCGCACGCCGCCGCCCTGCGCCTCCGCCAGCCCGCGCGCGATCGTTAGGCCAAGCCCGGAACCGCCGATGTCGGCGGGTACACCAGGCGGCCGGTAGAACGGCTCGAAGATGCGCTCCTGTTCGGCTTCGGGCACGCCGGGCCCGCGGTCGGATACCCGGAACACGAGCATCGCGCCGTCGCGCACGACGTCCAGCTCGACAGGCGTGCCGGGCGCCCCGTACTTGATGGCGTTCTCCACCAGATTGCCTAACGCACGCAGCGCGTGCACGAAGTCGAA
>DATEKK010000204.1:0-32029 GCA_035277485.1 Gemmatimonadaceae bacterium | reverse complement strand
TCTCGCGCGCGTGGCCGCCGAGCACGGCGTCGGGATTGCGTTCTTCCACGGACGCGGCGGCTCGGTGAGCCGCGGCGGCGCGCCCACCCACCGCGCCATCGCCGCCCAGCCGCCGGGCACCATCCACGGCCGTCTTCGCCTAACGGAGCAGGGCGAGGTGGTGTCGTTCAAGTACGCGTACGCCGATGCGGCGGCGTACCAGCTCGAGCTGCTCGCGTCGAGCGTCATGGAATACTCGCTGCCCGGTGAGCCCGCCGCGCCGGTCCCCGGCGCTGACGAGGCCATGGAAGCGCTGTCCGGCGCCGCGCACGCCGCGTACCGAGCCCTGGTTCATGATCCACACTTCCTCGAGTACTTCGGCTCCGCCACGCCGGTCGACGAGCTCGGTCTCCTCAACCTCGGCTCTCGACCCGCGCGCCGCGCTCAGACGCGCGAGCTCGGCGACCTCCGCGCCATTCCGTGGGTGTTCGCGTGGACGCAGAGCCGGCACCTCATTCCGGGATGGTACGGTGTAGGCAGCGCGCTCGACGCGTTCCTCGCCATCCGCGGACAGCGCGGCGAGGCACTGCTCCGGCGCATGTTCTCGGAATCGCCGGTGTTCCGCCTCATCATCGATGAAACGGAGAAGACCCTCCTCCAGGTGGATCTGGAGATCGCCGCCGCATACGCCGCGCTCGTGCCTAACGAAGATGCCCGCGCCGCCATCCTCGGTCTCATCCGGGCCGAGTATCACCGGACGGTCGCGACGGTGCTCCGACTGACCGGCGAGGCCGAGCTCGCCGAACGATTCCCGCAGTTCCGCGGGCGCTTCGCCCGTCGTGTCCCGCTCCTCGATCGGGCGCACGACCAGCAGATCGACCTGCTGCGGCGTGTCCGCGGGGCGGACGACAAGGAGCGCTGGCTCCCGAGCCTCCTCCTGTCTATCAACTGCATAGCCGCCTGCTTCGGTACCGTGGGCTGACGCCGTCGCCAGGGGGTCGCCGGACCCCCTTTCGCCTTGAAACTTCAGTTGCCGCATGCGATTCATTTGTTAAGAGGATGAACCGCTAGCGTCTTTCCCTTCAATGCATTCGGGGGATTATGCGAGGCAACGGCAATACCGAGCTCGGCTATTCGCGTCTGACCCAACCGCTGGTGCGCGACCACGGGTCGCTCCGTCCCGCCACGTGGGACGAAGCGCTCGACCGCGCCGCCGAGGGCTTCCGTCGCAACATCGCCGCGCACGGGCCTAACGCACTGGGCACGTTCAGCTGCTCCAAGTCGACCAACGAGATGAACTACTTGGCGCAGAAGTTGACCCGGGTGGCGTTCGGCACGCACAACGTCGATAGCTGTAATCGGACCTGACACGCTCCGAGCGTCGTCGGTCTGGCGGCGATCTTTGGAGCGGGCGGGGGCACGAGCTCGTACAGGGAGATCGAAGAAACCGATGTGATCTTCCTGTGGGGAGCGAATGCCCGCGAGAACCATCCGATTTTCTTTCATCACGTCCTGAAAGGCATTCACCACGGGACGCGGTTGTATGTCGTCGACCCGAGACGCACGTCGTCGGCGCAATGGGCCGACGTGTGGCTGGGCTTGAATGTGGGCGGTGACATCGCGTTGGCGAATGCGATGGCGCGTGAGATCATCCACGCGGGTCTGGCGAACACCGCGTTCATCGAGCACTCGACAACGGACTTCGAGGCGTATCGCGCGCTCGTCGAGCCGTACACGCTCGAGCTTGCCCAACGGATTACAGGCGTTCCGGCGGACGTGATTCGCGAGGCCGCGCACACGTACGCCCGTGCCGACCGCGCGATCATTTGTTGGACCCTCGGCATCACCGAGCACCACAACGCCACGGACAACGTGCTCGCGCTGATCAACCTCGCGCTCGTCACCGGACACGTCGGGCGTTATGGCTCCGGGCTCAATCCGCTGCGCGGCCAGAACAACGTGCAGGGCGGCGGCGACATGGGTGCGATTCCGAACAAGTTCGTCGGCTTCCAGGACGTTCTCGATGCCGAGGCTCGCAGCCGCTTCGAGCGCGCTTGGAATGTGACGCTGCAGCCTAACTATGGCTGGACCGTCACCGAGATGCTGCAGGCGATGGACCGCGGGGAGCTCACGTCGCTCTTCTGTATCGGCGAGAACCCGGCGCAGTCCGAAGCCGATCAGCACCACGCCGAGAAGTTGCTGCGCGACCTCGACCACCTCGTGGTGCAGGACATCTTCCTCACCAAAACCGCCGAACTGGCCGACGTGGTGCTCCCCGCCACCGCGAGCTGGTGCGAGGCCGAGGGGACCGTCACGAACAGCGAGCGCCGCGTGCAGCGCGTGCGCAAGGCGCTGGAGCCGCCGGGCGACGCGCGCGACGAGCTGTGGATCATTTCGGAGATCGCGCGCCGGTTAGGCCACGATTGGGGTTCGCCGAACGCCGAGCAGGTATGGGACGAAGTGCGCGCCATGGCGCCCGAGATGTTCGGCGGCATGACCTACCGGCGGCTCGAGGAGCTGGACGGCATCCAGTGGCCGTGTCCGAACGAGCAGGATCCCGGTGCGCAGTTCCTGCACGCGCGGCTCTGGGCCGATCCGGTTGGATTGCCCAAGGCCCAGTTCTCGCTCACGGAATACGATCCGCCCGTGGAGATGCCGGACGACGAGTATCCGTTCACGCTCACCACGGGCCGCCGGCTCGATTCGTACAACACCGGGGTGCAGACGGCGGGCTACTCATCACCGCTCCGCCGAGGCGAGACGCTCGACATTGCACCCGAAGATGCGAATCGTCTCGACATTCGCGACGGGGACCTCGTGCGGATTACGTCTCGTCGCGGGAGCATCGTGGCACCGGCGCGCATCGATACCTCGCTGCGCGCCGGTCTCGTTTTCATGACGTTCCATTTCCAGGATCAGGTGCGCGTCAATCTGCTCACGATCGACGCCACCGATCCGCGCTCGGGGACGGCGGAGTTCAAGGCGTGCGCGGTGAAGGTCGAGCCGGTACGCGCGCCCGATGATGCGCCCGCCCGCGCGCTCCACCGCCACTCGGATCCTGTGTTAGGCGACTGATGGACTTGAAACTGCTCGAGGTCGGACCCACCGACGAGGAGCGCGAGGCGATCGACGCACGACTCGGCCCGCCGGCGTCCGGGTGGGACGGCGGCGCGCGCGTGGCGCGGCGCGACGCACACGTGGCGTTCGGCGGACACGCCGCCCGCGCACGCCGGAACGAGCTGCTCCCCGCGCTGCAGGCTGTCCAGTCGCGCATGGGCTGGATCAGCGAAGGCGCCCTCAACTACATCTGCGCGCGGCTCGACGTGCCGCCGGCCGAGGCCTGGGGGGTGGCGACGTTTTACGCGCTGCTGGCGACCACGCCGCGTCCCAAGCGCGTGCTCCACGTGTGCGACGACATCTGCTGCCGCACGCGCGGCGCGCGCAAGATTCTGGAGACGCTCGAGCAGACGCACGGCACCCCGCACCCGCGTGCGTTAGGCGACGGCCGCGTCGAGCTCTCGGATGACGACGTCGTGTGGCTCCCGAGCCCGTGCCTCGGCATGTGCGACGAGGCGCCCGCCGCCCTGCTCACGGTGGCCGGACCGGAGCCCGTCGAACGGCTGGTCGGCGGCCTAACGGTAGAGCGCGCGCTGGCAATGCTCGAGGCCAGGGACGACGCCGAGAACGTCGAGCGGCTTCCGTTGCCGCAGCGCGGACAGCCCGGCTTGAGGCTGCTCGCGCGCATCGGCGTGGCGGATCCGACGAGCCTCGACGCGTATCGCGCGTCGAACGGCTACCAGGGATTGCGGCGGGCTTTCGGGCTCGGCCGCGAAGGCGTGATTCGTGAGGTGCTCGACTCGAAGTTGTTGGGCCGCGGCGGCGCCGCGTTCCCCGCGGGTCGCAAGTGGGACGCCGTGGCGCGGCAGCCCGAGCGTCCGCACTATCTCATCTGCAACGCCGACGAATCGGAGCCCGGCACCTTCAAGGACCGCGTGCTCATGGAAGGCGATCCGTTCGCTGTGGTCGAAGCGATGACCATCGCGGCGTACGCCACCGGATGCGAGCAGGGCTTCGTTTACATTCGCGGCGAATATCCGTTGGCCATCGAGCGCATGCAGAACGCGATCGACGAAGCGCGCGCGCGGGGATTTCTGGGCGATCAGATTCTGGGGCAGCCATTCCGGTTCGACATCGAGGTACGCAAGGGCGCGGGCGCCTACATCTGCGGAGAGGAAACCGCGGTCTTCAATTCGATCGAAGGATTCCGCGGCGAGCCGCGCAACAAGCCGCCGTTCCCGGTGCAGGCAGGATTGTTCGGCAAGCCCACGGTGATCAACAACGTGGAGACGCTGGCCAACGTCCCGTTGATCATGCTCGAGGGCGGCCCGGCGTTCGCGACAATCGGAACCGAGCAATCGACGGGCTCCAAGCTCTTCTGCCTCTGCGGCGCCGTGGCGAAGCCGGGGGTGTACGAAGTGACGTTCGGTGCCACGCTGCGCGACCTGCTCACGATGGCGGGGGGCGTCACGCCCGGCCACACCGCGCAGTGCATTTTGTTAGGCGGCGCCGCCGGCCTCTTCATCCGCCCCGACGAGCTGGACATTCCCCTCACGTTCGAGGGCGCGCGGGCCGCGAAAGCGACGTTGGGCTCGGGCGTGATCATGGTGTTCGACGAAACCGCCGACATGGGCGACGTGCTGCGCCGCGTGGCGGCGTTCTTCCGCGACGAGTCCTGCGGCCAGTGCGTGCCCTGCCGCGTGGGCACCGTTAGGCAGGAAGAGGCGCTGCACCGGTTGGCGGTGAACAAGCCGCGCGGCAGCGTCGCCGACGAGCTCGCGCTGCTCGACGAGATCGGTCTCGCCATGAAGGACGCCTCGATCTGCGGACTCGGTCAGACGGCGTACAGTGCGGTGGAGTCGGCGGTCAAACGGTGCGGCATCTTCGACGGACGGAAGGCGCGATGAGTCATTTCGTGGAGATCACGCGGCCCAAGCGGACCGTCGAGCTCACCATCGATGGACAGAAGGTGCGCGTGCCCGAGGGCACGACCATTCTCGATGCGTGCAAGACGTTAGGCACCGACATCCCGACGCTCTGCTATCTCGATACGCTGCACCCGGTGAACGTGTGCCGCGTGTGCGTGGTCGAGGTGCAGAACTCGCGCGTGCTCGTGCCCGCGTGCTCGCGCAAGGTGGAGCCCGACATGGTGGTGTCCACCGACAGCGAGCGGGTGCGCCACAGCCGGAAGATGGTCCTCGAGTTTCTGGCGTCGTCGGTCGATCTGTCGACCACGCCGGATGTCGACGGCTGGCTCGAATCGTACGAGTGCAAGCCCGACCGCTACGGTCCTCCGGCGCCCGACGAGCCCGCCGGCGCGCGCGACGCGATGCCGGCCGGCCACCACGAGCCGCCTAACGCAGAGTACGCGGCCACCGTCGGCCAGCCGGTGAAGGTGGACAACGACCTCTACGTGCGCGACTACGGCAAGTGCATCCTCTGCTACAAGTGCGTCGAAGGATGCGGGACCGACTATCAGAACACCTTCGCGATCGCCGTGGCCGGCCGCGGGTTCGAGGCGCGGATTTCCACCGAGTTCGCCGTGGAGCTGCCGCAATCCGCGTGCGTGTACTGCGGCAACTGCATCGCCGTGTGCCCAACGGGCGCGCTCATGTTCAAGAGCGAGTTCGACCGTCGCGAGGCCGGCACGTGGGATGAATCGAAGCAGACGCAAGTGAGCACGATCTGTCCGTACTGCGGCGTGGGCTGCACGCTCGAGCTCCACGTGCAGGACAACGAGATCGTGCGGGTCACGTCGCCGCTCGACCACGACATCACACGCGGCAACCTGTGCATCAAGGGGCGGTTCGGGTGGCGCTTCGTGCAGAATCGGGGACCGCGCCCCATGGGCGTGAGCGGCGGCGTCGGCAACGGCCAGGGCGGCGGATCGGCGCCGCGCGGCGGCGATGGGCACCGCGGCGGCGGCAACGGGTCCGGGGATGGCCACGGTTAGGCAGTGCCCGGCGCGAGGGTCGGCGCCGTGAGCGACCAGCCGCCTCCGGCCTTGAGGCCGGACCACCCGCTGTTCGGACTCGGCTACAGCCGGCCCGTCCGCGACCGCGCCTTCGAGCGACTCGATGGCGCGGTCGTTTCGTCAGGCGACGCGCCGGTGGCCGAGGAGGTGCCGGTGGCGTTCGTGTACAACCAGCGGCCGCACGTCGTGATGATGGCCACGCCCGACGATTTCGAGGACTTCGCGCTCGGATTCAGCCTCTCCGAGGAGATCGTCCGTTCGCCTAACGACGTCCAACACGTTGAGCTGGTGCGGCACGGACAGGGCGTCGAGCTCCAGATCACCGTGCCGGCCGAGGTCGGCGAGCGGCTCGCGGCACGCGGCCGGCAGCTCGCGGGGCGCACCGGTTGCGGGTTGTGCGGCGTCGAAACGATCAGCGAGGCACTGCGCGAGCTGCGTACGGTAACGTGGCGGGAGCCGATGGAGGCCGCGGCGCTCTGGCGTGCTGAGGCGGATCTCGGGGCGCGGCAGGAGTACAATCGCGCGACCGGCGCGATGCACGCGGCTGCGTGGTGCACGTTCGATGGAACCATTCGCGTGGTGCGGGAGGACGTCGGGCGTCACAACGCGCTCGACAAGGTGATCGGTGCGCTCGCACGTGACCGCGTGGATCCGAGCACCGGCTTTTTGATTATGACCAGTCGCGCGAGCTACGAGCTCGTGCAGAAGGCGGCGGTGGCCGGTGTGCCGCTACTCGCCGCAGTGTCGCGCCCAACGGGGCTGGCAATACGTCTGGCCGAGGCCGCGAACGTCACGCTGATCGGTCTGCTGCGCGGGCATACCGCGAATGTGTACACGCACGCCGAGCACATTCGTTAGGAAAGCTGCACTGCTTCAACGGATACCAGGGTCTTCGGGGAATTGTCGTTGACACGAACCGACGGCAAGGCAATGCACCGGCTGCGGGTCCGCTTCACGGTCTGACAAGCACCGACGAGTTGATAGCGGACAGACCGGACACAGACGGACACGGCGGACTGAATTGGTAATTGCTCGAGATGTCAGCGCTCGAAACCAAATAACAAATTCTTGTCTTGTCCGTTCGTGCCCGGCCGTGTCCGCGTTCACCGTCGTGAGACTCGCATCATCGGCGGAGGCGGATTCACGAAAGCTCGGTCGTGCTTGCGATAGGCGGGGTTCATAACGCACGGACCGGTGTTGCGTGATCAGCCGCGATGCCGTCCTCGCGCCGCGGCCGGAATCTGCTTCTCGTACTCAACCGCCGCTGCTGTCCGATTCCCCACGCCTAACTTCTGAAACAAATTCTGCGTGTGGAACTTCACCGTGCTCGGGCTCACGCCTAACTTGCGCGCGATCGCCGCGTTCGAGAGGCCGGACGCCAGGTGTCCCCACACTTCGCGCTCGCGGTCCGACAGCGCGCTCGGCCCCGCCACCGCGTGGTCCGCGGGTTTCCGCATCCATCGCCGCGCTGCCTGCGGAAACACCAGCACGCCCGCGTTCACGGCCCGGATCGCGTCGATGGTGCGCGCCGGACTGTCGGTCTTGAGCGCGATGCCGTCCGCGTGGTGCTCGAGCGCCGCGCGCAGCGATTCGCCGTCGCCATACGCCGTGAGCACCAACACGCGCGCCGGCACCTGTTCGGCGCGCAGGCGCGTGAGCACATCGTAGCCGTTGGTCGCGCCTAACTCCAGGTCGAGCACCACGACGTCGGGCCGGTGCAGCCGCGCGAGGTCCGCCACGCGCGCGCCGTCGGTGGTCGTGCCGACCACCTCGATGCCCGGTTCCGATTCCATGAGCCCGCGCAGTCCCTCGAGCACGAGCGGGTGGTCATCCACCAGCAGCACTTTGATCACGCGGCGGCCTCGCTCACGCGAGCGGCAGCTGGATGGTCACGACCGTTCCCGCGCGGCCGGAGCTGATCGAGAGCTTGCCGTTCATGATCGCGACGCGGTCGCGCATGCCGCGCAGTCCGAAATGACCGCCGGCCACGCCGACGTCGATCTCCTTCTTGAGCACTTTGGCGACGTCGAACCCTTTGCCGTGGTCGCGTACGTGCACCACGATGTGCCGCCGGTTCGCGCGCGCCGACACCTCGAAGTGCGTCACGCCGGCGTGGCGCGTGGCGTTGGCGAGCGCCTCCTGCAGGATGCGGTAGAGCGAGATCTTGAGCGACAAGGGCACCTGGTCGGGGAGCGGTGTCGTCATCGTGAAATCGACCGTGGCGCCGGTGAGCGACTCGTGCTGCACCACCAGCTGTTCGAGGATCGCGCCTAACGGGCGCCGCTCGAACTCCGGCGGCCGGAAGGCGCCGATGAAGTTTCGGATCTCGCCTAACGCGCGCTCGAGCGAACCGGCCACGCGCGCGAGCACCACCGCCGAGTCGCCGGACTGCATGTCGGCCCGGTGCCTGAGCACCTGGATCTGCGACAACGCGCCAAAAATGTCCTGCACCGGCCCGTCGTGGATGTCGAGGATGATCTGCTGCAGATCGCGCTCGGCCGCGGCCAAGAGGCCGCGCGCCGCCACCGACGCATGACGCGTGCGACTCCGCGAAGACGGCGAGGGCGAGGCGGGAGACATGGTCTCCCATCCTCGCCCTCGCCCGGCTCATTCGTCAAGCCTGTCCCCTCGACTTCTACGGCGATCCGGACCCGGCTCCCGCTCCCTGAGCACCGTCGGTCTTGGCCACCGCGTCTCCCAACTCGGTGTACGCCTTGGCCGCGAGCTCCTGGAAGGGCATGGCCCGATAGGTGACCTTGCCCGTCGGGTCGATCACGTACAGCACGCGCGTGTCGAGCTTGTACTTGTCGCTGAAGATGCCGTACTTCTTCCCGATGTCGCCGCCCGAGTCACTCGCGAACAGGACCGGGAAGCTCTCGTCGTGCGCCCAGGACGCCAGTGCAGTATCCGGGTCCACGCTCATCGCGAGTACGACGACTTTCTTCCCACTGTTGAAGAGCTTGGCGTACTGATCACGGTACGCCTCCATTTGGACCGTTCAGCCCTTCGTCCGCGCCTTGAAGAAGAAAGCGAGCACCACGGTCTGCCCGCGGAAATCGGACAGCTTGATCGGGTCCTTGAGGACGCCGAAGCGTGTGGCGCCGACGGCAGTGAAGTCAGGTGCCTGGTCGCCGACCTTGATCGCCTTCGTCGAGTCCTGCGCGTGCGCCGCGCCGGCGACGAGCGACACGGCCAATGCAGGCACAGCCAACAAACCGACCTTACGAGCGGAGAAGGGCATGACGCCTCCAGCTGAGGTGGGAGACACGAGAATGCTACGGCGGCCCATCCGGTGGCGCAACGGTCGCCGATCAGGACAAATCAGCCGACCGCAGTCGCGGTTCCGTTCCACGTGACGGCGCGGCTCGCGCCCGACCCATCTCGGCGCCTCACTCGCCTAACACAGTTCCGAAGTACGCGATCACGTTGATTTTGAGGGGCGGCGCCGACGGCCTGGGCTGCCAGTCCAGTCGATCCGCGGCGATCGCGGGGTGAGTGTCCTCCGGGCGCCAGCGTTCGATGGTACGTACATCGAGGTCGACCATCCAGTACTCGGGGACGTGTCGGCGCTGGTACAAGCGGCGCTTCACCAGCCGGTCGACATCGTTGGTGCTGGGCGAGAGGACTTCGACGGCCAGAATCAGACGATCGGTTTCTGCCCACGAGTGCGGTTCACGACCGTCGACGAATGGCACAACGAACAAATCCGGTCCGACCAGGTTCTCGCTATCGAACTCGACCTCTGCGGGCGCCCAGATCGCGGTGCCGATGCCGTGCGCCGCGAGATATGGATACAGCAACAGGAACAACCTTTGGATTGCGCGCCGATGGGGCGACTCTGGTGCACGGCTCACCAGCAGCGCGCCGTCGACAACCTCGTAGCGGTTGCCGTCGTCGGGCAGGTGATGCACCATGTCCGAGGTCCATCGGACCTGCTCGAAGGTCATGGGCACAACGTCGCGTTGCCGGCACTCGATGGCAAGAGCGCGCGCGCGACCTTACCCCAATCGGAACGCGACCTTGATGCTGTGCTCGGCGCGCTTGCTGCGCGCCACGTCGATCGCGTGACGATACTCCGACAGCGGGAAGGTGTGTGTCACGAAGTCGCCGATCGGAGCGCGCTTCGAGGCGATCAGGTGTGCCGCTTCCTCGAAGGCCGAACGCGACGGGCTCGCGTGGGCGTGCGCGCCGTAGCAGAGACTCCCGCGCACTGTGAGCTCCTTGAGCCACAGCGGCGTCCAGTCGATGCCGGGCATGGTGCTGGAGTTGCCTAACAGAACGACGGTCGCGCCGGCGCGGGTGACACGCATCGCATCGTCCATGGCCGCGGCGCCGCCGACGCACACGAAGGTCTGGTCGAAGCCGCCGATGCCGACGGGCTTGCCGATGATCGGCTTCACGAGGCGGGTCCCACCGGCCTCCGCAAGCGCGGGAAGATAGTCGCCGTGCGCGTCGACGGTTCGCTCCGCGCCTAACTGTTGAGCGCGCGCGCGCTGGAATGTATGGCGCGCCAGCACCGTGATGCGCGCGCGCGGCGCCAGCGCTCGCAACGCGGCCACGGTGAGCAGCCCGATCGATCCGCCGCCGATCACGAGCACGCGTGCGCCGTCGGCGGGCAGGTTCGACCGTACTGCGTGCACCGAACACGCAAACGGCTCGACGAGCACGGCTTCCGCATCGGTCATCGCGTCGGGAAGCAAGACCACCTGCGACTCGTGCGCGACGAACGTCTCGCCCCAGCTTCCGCCGAGTCCGCGTGTCGTGCCTAACAGCATCCCGGGCGGCAGCGCGCCGTCGGTGAAGTGCGCGCACCGCGAATGATCGCCCGCCGCGCACGCCTCGCACGCGGGCGCGATCTCGCGCGGCTCGCAACAGAGCAGGGGATTCACCGTCACCCGCGCGCCAACCGCCACGCCGCGCACTGCTCGGCCCACCTCCACCACGTCGCCCACGTTCTCGTGCCCGATCACGAACGGAAACGACGAGAACGGCGACGTGGATGGACTCGCCTTGAGCGCAATGACGTTGAGGTCGCTACCGCAGATCCCGCCTAACCGGGTGCGGATGCGCAGCCAGCGCTCGTTAGGCAGCGCCGGATCGGCCACCTCGCCATACCGCGTGCAGGCCAGCGGGCCGAGATAGAACCGGTCCGACACGCGGCCGGCCGCGAGCGTGGCCAGGTAACGCGGAATCGGCGCCGCGAACGTGATCGCCTTCACGTCAACGCCGGCGTCACCACGCGCAGCGCGCCCGGGATGCATCGCACCTCGAGCGTCGCCGAGCTCGCCCGGTTGTACTCGCCGTCGGTCTCGTACGCCGGCGGCGCGCCGAACGCGAGCGTGAACGCCGATGCCTGCCGAGTCCGCACTTCGGGTTGCGTCACGTGCGTCCCTTTGGTGGCCGCGCCGAAGAGCGAGATGCGACGCATCGGCGATGCCGCGCCGATCGCGACCGCGTCCAAGAGGCCATCGGTGACGCTCGCGCCGGGCGCAATGCGGAACGCGCCGCCGAAGTTCTTCCCGTTCGCAATCACGAGCATGAGGTGCGGCTCCGGCCCGCGCGGCGCGACGTCCACCGTGATCCCGCGATACCCGAATAATTGTCGCAGCGCACAGTACAGATACAGCGCGTCGCCCTTGAGCCAGCTCACCGTCTCGACGTGCTCGAGCACCGCGATGTCGAAGCCGAACCCGGCCACGTTGAGGAAGAACCGGTTCTCGATGCGTCCCACGTCGACGGCCACGTCGGGCCCGTCCACCGCGAGGCGCGCCGTGGCGGCGAAGTCCGATGCTGGCGCGCCGACGGTCTTGGCGAAGTCGTTCCCGGTGCCCGCGGCCGCGAGCGCAAGCCTAACGGGAGCACCGGCGCCGAGGATGGCGTTGGCCACGTTGCTCCAGGTTCCGTCGCCGCCCACGGCCACGATCGTGCGCGCCCCCTCCTGGATGGCGCGAAGGGCGACGGTTTTCTCGTCGCCCTTCAGGGAGGTGCTTCGAATGTCGGTGACCCCGACGGCGGCGAATGCCCGCTTCACCTGCTCCGCCGCCTTCGCGCCCCGCCCCTTACCGGAGGCGGGGTTCACGATGACGCAGACGTCCGTCATCGCCGCGCGTAGCTGGCCAACTGTTGCAGCGGGTGGAAGGTTTGCTTGCCGTCCTTCATCCACAACTCGCGGAACGGCGTCACGTCTACTTCCCAATCTTCGAGCAGATCGGTCATTGCCTGCGAGTGGATCTGGATGCCGCCGCGCTCTTCTTCGTTCTCGCTGAACTGTCCCTGCATGATGATCGTCGACGAATACGCGCCCTCGTCGTCGTTCATGAACGCCTGATAGCGGTGCTCCACGGCCGACCACTCGTGCTCCGTCACCGTCATGTCGACGATCGACTGGCCGCGATCGGTGGCGTGGATGGTGATGTGGCCGTCGCCGCGCTCCCAGGCGATCGAGATGTCCTGCATGTAGTGCGGCAGGTGCCAGCGCTCGATCGCGTGTTCGCGCGACTCGCGCGTGGTGGTGCCTAACCGGAACGGATAGAACGCCGACCGCGGCCAGGGCTGGCCGTGTTCGACGCGAGGCGACACGAGGATCGACAAGATCAACTCGCCGTACTCGCCCACGGGGCTCTGGTGGAAGTCGAACGCCATCACGCTCAGCACGCTCGAGCCGTGGTGCGGCTCGATGGGCTGCAGATCCGGTGGCAGGATGGCGCGCGCGTTCTCCGTGGGAAACTCGAAGAATCCGCCGATCGCGTCACGGAAATAATACTGGACGAACCCGTCATTCTTGCTGCTCATACGAGGATCCCCTCTTCACGAAGGACGCGGACGAGGATCGACACGCCCTCGTCGAGTTGGTCGAAGGTATGCGACGCCGAGATCGACACGCGGAACCGAGAGCGATGCTTGGCGACGGCGGGATAGATGACCGGTTGCAGGTACAGCCCGGCGCGGAAGAGCTCATGACACAACTCGAAGATGCGCCGGTCGTTTTTCACCATGATCGGGATGATCTGCGACGTGGAATCGCCCACATCCACGCCTTCGTCCTCGAGGCATCCCCGAATGTGCTTCACGTTCTCCCACAACTTGGTGCGCAGCTGCGGCTCGGCTTGCGCGAGCTCGAGGGAGCGCAGCACGCCGGCGGTCACGACCGGCGACAACGCGCACGAGAAGACGCGCGAGCGCGCGAAGCCCTTGAGATAGTTGTAGAGATTCTTCGACCCGGCAACGTAGCCGCCCTGTCCGCCGAGCGCCTTCGAGAAGGTGCCGATGTGGATGTCGACTTCATCCTCGAGACCGTACAATTCGGCTACGCCCCTCCCATGCTCTCCGTACAGGAACGCCGAGTGGGCTTCGTCGAGCATGATGCGCGCGCCGTATTTCTTTGCGACCTCGACGAGCTCGGGCAGCGGACACACATCGCCGTCCATCGAATACACGCCTTCGATGGCGACGAGCTTCTTGCCCGTTGTCGAGCGAAGCTTTTTCTCGAGGTGGGCCGGGCTGTTGTGCCGGAAGAACTGGACGTTCGCCTTGGAGAGAATGGCGCCATCCACGATGCTCGCGTGCGCGTTCTGGTCGGCGATGACCCAGTCGCCCGGCCGCATGAGACCGGAGATCATGCCCACGTTGGTGCTGTAGCCGGTGGGGAACACCATCGCGGCTTCCTTGCGCTTGAAGCGGGCGATGGCTTCCTCGAGTTGCACGTGGACGTCCATCGTGCCGCTCAGGATGGGCGATCCGGCCGCGCCCAGCCCATATTGATCGAGGGCTGCTTTCGCAGCCGCGATCACCTCGGGGCGATAGGAGAGCCCGAGATAATTGTACGACGACAGATTGAGAAGCTTGACGTGCCGGTGATGCAATCCTTCAGTGAGGTGCACCCAACTCTGCGGCGGCGTTGACATCGCCTGTGCGAACAGATAGTAACCCTGCTGCACGGCGCGGGTGTACCACTCGTTGTATGGCTCCAGTATCGCGAACGGGTCATCGCTCGACGAATAAAAGAAGCTACTGTAATCGTAGTCGGAGACGCTCATGCTCGTCTGCGCTTCGACTCGTGTTGCCATGGGTGACCTCCAAGTGAATGCCGAAAGCGCCGGCTTGTCTCCACAGCACGCAACGTCTCCGGACCAAGCTGCGGCTCCCGTACCCCCGACCACACCACCAGCTCGCGACTCCTCCCGCTCCGGTTCCCGACTCGTGCGAATCGGGCGCGTACTGCGCAGCGGCATTTTCTTCATCATCTACTTCTGCTACCTGACGCTCATCATGGGGCTTGGGCAGCGTGTGCTGCTGTGGCCCGCCATCGTCCTCGTCCCGCGGCGTCGCCGGGCACTGGTGCGCGCCTGGCTCCGCTTTCACGCCCTCATGACTCTCCGAATGGCGCGCGTCTTTGCTGGCGTGCGCCTTACGACTAACGGATCACTGCCCGCCGAGAGTTGCATCGTGGTGATGAATCACCAATCGGTGCTCGACATCCCACTTGGGCTTTCACTCGTAACCGGACCGTACCCACTCATACCAACCCGCGATCGCTATCGGCGCGGCATTCCCGGCATTTCTCCGCTCAGCCGTCTCGCTCGCTTTCCGTTCCTCTCGCAAAGGCGAACGCTGTCGCGTCCCGAGCTGGCCTCGCTCACCGACGCAGCCGACCAGGTTGCGCGCGGCGAGCAGTCATTGCTCATCTTCCCCGAAGGTCACCGCACCGACGACGGCCGCATCGGACGATTCATGCGCAACGGCCTCCGCATCACGCTCGCGCGGGCTTCCCGACCCATCTATTGTGTAGTGGCCGACGGCATGGCGCACATCCGAACCTTTGCGGACTCGTTCGTGCGTTTTGCCGGCACCCACATTCGCGTCGTCGTACTCGGACCTTTCGATCCTCCTTCCGATGAAGCACAGGTGGACGCGTTCATCGACATGCTGCACCAGCGCATGACGGCGGCGCTCGACGCGATACGCCGGTCGTGACGCGCGCCGCGGCTGGTGATGCGTCCTCCTAACGAGCGGTTCCAACTGCTTCCGCCACCTGACTCAGCGCTTCGCGCCGAGCTCGCGACGGGCCTTAAGAGCGCACGAACCCCTCGCACGGACCAGCTTGCTGCGTTTCTCGCGGACGCGTGTGGCGATACCACGGTCGCGATGGTGCACTACGGGTCCCACGCCCAACATTCACAGCCCAAGCCTGAAAGCGCTCACGATTTCTTCGTCGTCGTGGATCGCTATCGGGATGCGTACCGTTCACTGGCCACGCGTGGCGTCGTCCGATTCCGTCCGCGAGTCGCCACGATGCTCAACCATCTGCTTGCGCCCAACGTCATCCGTGTCACCGTGCCTGGTGTCACGCCGGCGCTCGAAGCCAAGTGCGCCGTGTATTCGTGGTCCGATTTTCGCCTCGCTGCATCGCCCCACGCGAGAGATCATTTCGCGTTGGGCCGACTGTTTCAGCACGTGCAAATTGCGTGGACGCGCGACCGAGAGAGCACAGAGCGCGTTGTCGACCTACTGATCGGCGCACGCATCGCGACGTTCGTGTGGGGCTCGCCTTACTTGCCCCGACAATTCGATGTGGATGCGTACTGCCGGGTCCTGCTCGAGACGTCGTTTGCTGCAGAGATTCGACCCGAAGGGAGTGAGCGCGTCGATATGTTGCTGGCTGCGCAGCGTGAGACGTTGATACCGGTCTATACTGCGCTGTTGGACCAACTCGTCCAGCAAAGGATACTTACACGGGATGGTAAAGTCTACACCGCGGTATTGCCGGTTGGAAAGTGGGCCAAGTTCCGTGCCGCCATGTATTTCCGCCGTAGCGAACTTCGCGCGACGGCCCGATGGCTCAAGTACATCGCATTGTACGACGACTGGCTCGAGTACATTCTTCAGAAGATCGCCCGCCGCAGCGGGGTCTCGGTCGAGCTGACCGAGCGCGAGCGGCGCTGGCCGCTCATTTTCCTATGGCCCAAGGCGATTCGTTACCTCCGATCTCGACCACAACGACGAAGCTGAAATGACGCCAACGACGTACGCGGCGCTGATCCTCGCCGGAATGTTTCTCTTGACTATGCCTGTGTTCGCCGTGGTGTCGCGCAACCGCCCGGTGGACGCGGACGTCGCGCGCCGGCCGACGACGTTCTTGTTGGGCACATGGGTGCGCGACTGGCTCATGTGGCTGATCTCGCCCGCCGAACGTGCGTTCGTGTCCTGGGGGCTGTCCCCGGATCTGTTCAATTATTTCGGCGGGCTGATGGGCTTGTTCGCGGGCTTCGCGTACGCCAAGGAATCGCTGGCGTTGGGCGGCTGGCTCGTGCTCATTGGCGGCGTGGCGGACATCATCGACGGCCGGATCGCGCGCGCGCGCCGGGTGGCGTCGGACTACGGCGAGTTTCTCGATTCGATGTTGGACCGGTTCGCCGAGATGTTCGCGTTCATCGGGCTGGCGGTGTACTTCGAGGCGGTGCCGCTGGCGATGACGGCGACGATCCTTGCGTTAGGCGGTTCGCTGATGGTGAGTTACGCGCGCGCCAAGGGCGAGGGGGTGCGGGTGGACTGCCGCGGCGGCGTGATGCAGCGCGCCGAGCGGCTGGTGTTGTTGGGCGTGGCGTCGATCGTCGACAGTCCGGCGACGCGGGCGCTCCACTGGCACAACGGCGCGATCCTGCTCACGGTGATCGTGCTGATCGGCGCGGGGTCGATCGGGACGGCGGTGTATCGGACGGTGTTCGTGGCGCGCGAGCTCAGGAAGCGGGAGCGGGAGACGGGGGAAGGGAAGCACATCGTCTGACGGGAAGCGCGCGCGCTGTGCGCGCGCCGCCTAACGGCGTGCGTTTCCCCGTGCGAGATTTCTCAACACGTACTGCAAAATCCCCCCATTCCTATAGTACGTCGCTTCCTCCGGGGTATCGATCCGCGAGCGCACGGTGAACGTCTTCGCCGTGCCATCGGATCCCGTGGCGCGCACGGTGAGCACGGCCCGCGGCGCGAGCGTGTTCGACAGTCCCTCGATCTCGTAGGTCTCGAACCCCGTCAGGCCTAACGACTGGCGCGTGGCCCCGTCCGCGAACTCGAGCGGGATCACGCCCATGCCCACCAGGTTCGACCGATGGATGCGCTCGAACGATTCGGCGATGACCGCGGATACGCCTAACAGCAACGTGCCCTTGGCGGCCCAGTCGCGCGACGAGCCGGTCCCGTACTCCTTGCCGGCGATGATCAAGAGCGGCGTGCCGGCCTGTTGGTACGACACCGACGCATCATAGATGGTGATCGGCGTCGCGCCGGCCTCGAGCGCCGTCCAGCCGCCTTCCGTACCGGGCGCGAGCTCGTTGCGCAGCCGGATGTTCGCGAACGTGCCGCGCACCATCACGTCGTGGTTGCCGCGGCGCGCGCCGTACGAATTGAAGTCGGAGGCCTTGACCCCGTGCGCGATCAGCCACTGTCCCGCGGGACTCTTCACCGGAATCGAGCCGGCGGGCGAGATGTGGTCCGTCGTGATCGAGTCCCCGAGCATGGCCAGCACGCGCGCGCCGCGGATCGGCCGAACGGGCGGCGGCTCGAGCGTCATGCCCTGGAAGAACGGCGGATTCTGGACGTACGTCGAATCCTCCGACCACGCGTAAAGATCGCCGGTCGGGACCGGCAGCGCCCGCCACCGCTCGTCGCCGTCGAACACGTTCGCGTATTCCTTGGTGAACATCTCGCTCTTCACCGACGACAGAATCGTGTCCTGCACTTCCTTGGACGACGGCCAGATGTCGCGCAGAAACACGGGTCCATCCGTGCCGACGCCCAACGGTTCGGTGGCGAGATCGATGTCCATGCGTCCCGCGAGCGCATACGCGACGACCAGCGGCGGCGACGCCAGGTAATTGAACCGCGTGAGGGCATTCACCCGGCCCTCGAAGTTGCGATTGCCGGACAGCACTGCCGCGACGACGAGCTTGTTCTGCTCCACCGCCTCGCCGATCTCGGCCGGCAGCGGACCGGAGTTGCCGATGCACGTCGTGCACCCGTAGCCGGCGAGGTAGAAGCCGAGCTTCTCGAGCGACGCCATGAGGCCGGACTTCTGATAATAGTCCGACACGACCTTCGAGCCCGGCGCGAGGCTCGTCTTGACCCATGGCTTCACCGTTAGGCCTTTCTCGACGGCCTTCCGCGCCAGCAAGCCGGCGCCGATCATCACCGACGGATTGGACGTGTTGGTGCAGCTCGTGATGGCGGCGATCACGACCGATCCGTGGGTGATCGTGAACGTCTGTCCCCGCATGCGCACGCTGACGCCGGCCGCCGCGGCCGCCGGCGCGACGCCCACGCCGCCGGATCCGCCATTGCCTAACGAGGAGGCCGGCGCCTGGCTCCCGCCTAACCGCTCGAGCTCGCTCTGCAGTGCCTCCGCGAACATACCCTTGGACTTGGCCAACGGGACGCGGTCCTGCGGCCGCTTGGGACCGGCCAGCGACGGTTCGACCGTGCCGAGGTCGAGCTCGATCGTATCGCTGAACTCGGGGTCCGGCGACGCGTCGGTGCGGAACATCCCCTGCGCCTTGCAGTACGCTTCGACCAACTTCACCTGCTGATCGCTGCGGCCCGTGAAACGCAGATATTTGAGCGTCTCGTCATCCACAGGGAAGAAGCCGATCGTCGCGCCGTACTCGGGCGCCATGTTGCCGATGGTCGCGCGGTCGGCGAGCGACAACGACGACAGACCCGCGCCGTAGAACTCGACGAACTTGCCGACCACCTTCTTCTTGCGGAGCATCTGCGTGACCGCGAGCACGAGGTCGGTCGCCGTGGCACCCGCCGGAAGCCGGCCGTGCAGCTTGAACCCGACCACTTCGGGCACCAGCATCGAGAGCGGTTGGCCTAACATGGCAGCCTCGGCTTCGATGCCGCCGACACCCCAGCCCACCACGCCTAACCCGTTGATCATGGTCGTGTGCGAATCCGTGCCGACCAGCGAGTCCGGATACGCGGTGCGCACGCCGTCCTGCTCGGCGCTGAACACGGAGCGGCCGAGGTACTCGAGGTTCACCTGGTGACAGATGCCGGTGCCCGGCGGCACGACGCTGAAATTGCGGAACGCGCGCTGTCCCCAACGGAGAAACGCGTACCGTTCGCTGTTCCGCTCGAATTCCCTGGTGGTGTTGATGAGCAGCGCCGCTTCGGTTCCGTACTCATCCACCTGCACGGAGTGGTCGATCACCAGGTCCGCGGGCTGCAGCGGGTTGATGCGCGTGGGATCGCCGCCTAACCGGGCGATCGCGTCGCGCATCGCCGCCAGGTCGACCACCGCCGGCACGCCCGTGAAGTCCTGCAGCAGCACGCGCGCCGGACGAAACGCGATCTCCTGCTCGCGCGACCCTTTCACATCCCAGGTGGCGAGCGCCGCGATGTCCTCGCGTTTGACGAACGCCCCGTCTTCGTTGCGCAGCAGATTCTCGAGCAAGACGCGGAGCGAAATGGGAAGCCGGTCGATGCGTGCCCCGCGGAGCGAGGTGAGGCCCTGGGCATCGAGACGGAAGATGGTGTAGGCGGTGCCGTCGACGTCGAGCGTCGAGCGGCTGCCAAACGAATCGAGAGATGACATGTGCACTCGCGATCGGTGCGCACCGCTTGGGATGCGGGCGCCGTGAAGAACGGAGCCACTGCCGCCGCGCGTTTTGGGCCGGCGCCAGGCTACCCGTAATTTACACGCGCGGTTGGACGACGGTCATGCGGCGCCCGAGAACGTGTAGCACCATGCCTCGCCATCCAACACGACCTCCCCCGTTTGGCGCCGCACGACAATGCGCAGCTGCGTGACCGGCTTCGTCGCGTGCACACTCATCACCTCGGCTTCCGCGGTGATGGTATCGCCAATGTAGACCGGCGCCGTGAATTTCCAGTTCTGGCTGAGGAACACCGTGCCCGGCCCTGGCATGTCCATGGCGACGAGCGCGTGCAGCAACCCGGTGGTCAAACCGCCCTGGACCACCAATTTCCCGAAGCGCGTGCGCGCGGCGAACGCTTCGTCGAAGTGGAGCGGGTTGTAGTCGCCCGTGAGCTCGGCGAAGGCGCGGACTGTGTCGGAGCCGAGCGTGAGACTGCGGCTGGCGCGTTGGCCTGGTGTAAGTGACATGGGGAGATGCACCTGGTGCGCTGAGAGAGCCGGCTACATGGTGATCACCAATGGCGCACCGTTTCGGATCACGATCGTGTGCTCGTGGTGCGCGGCGTGCGCGCCGTTCTCGGTGCGCAGCGTCCACCCGTCGAACGCATCGACGGCACGCGTTGGGCGCGGCGTGACCATCGGCTCGAGCGCGATCACGAGCCCCGGCGTGAGGACGCCGTGCGTGCCCGGGTCACGAAAGTTAGGCACAGATGGGCTTTCGTGGATGCGTCGCCCAACGCCGTGTCCGCTCAGCTCGCGCAGCACCGCGAACCCGTGCCGGTGCACTTCGCGCTCGACCGCGCCGCCGAGGTCGGTGAGGGTCGTACCGGCGCGCGCGGACCGGAGCGCGGACGTGAAGGCCCGGCGCGCGCAGCGCTGCAGCTCGCGCGACGTGCGCTCCGCCGGCGGCACGAGAACGGTCACGGCCGCGTCGGCGATGTAGCCATCGAGCTCGAGCGTCACGTCGAGCTTGACGACGTCGCCGCCGCGGAGCACGCGCGGGCCGGGAATGCCGTGTACGATCTCGTCGTTCACGCTGATGCAGGTGAAGCCCGGGAAATCGTACGCGAGCTGCGGCGCCGAGCGCGCGCCCTCGGCGCGAGCGAATCGTGCGGCGATGGCATCGAGCGCGGCAGTGGTGATGCCCGGACGCACCGCGCCGCGCATCTCGGCGAGCGTCCGCGCGACGAGATGACCGGCGCGCTCTAGCCCGGCGAGATCCGAGGCGGATTGAATGGTCATGAGTCGAGGAACGTGCGCGCCCGCGCGCGCTCAGCCGTGCTTGAAGTACTGCACGGCGCGCTCGTGCTTCTCGGCGGCCGCGCGGGACTTGAAGGTGCCGAGGTTCCGGCGCCTTCCCGTCTTCGGGTTCTTCTTGCGTGAATACAGTCGGTATTCGCCGGATTTCAGTTTGCGAATCATGGTGTCCTCCCGGTAGTCCGTGCTTTGTCGTGGTGCCAGAGCACGATGGCGAGCAACACCGCTCCCACCGACACGCCCGCGTCGGCTACGTTGAACGTCCAGAAATGCCAGGTGCCGAACCGCACATCGATGAAATCCACCACGCCGCGCGCCGACCGCAGGCGGTCGATGAGATTGCCCAACGCGCCACCCGACACCAGGCCTAACGCAGCGCCGAGCCAGGCGTCGGTCCGGGCGGCGTTGCGGTACATGCCGAACAGGATCGCCAGCGCGATCACGACGACCACCACCAGCCCGGCCCGCGCGGCGTCTCCGCTGCCCACAGGAATTCCAAACGCCGTGCCCGGGTTATAGGTGAGCGTCAACTGCACGACGGTGCCCAGGAGCGGATGCGGAATGTGCGCCGGCTCGAGATACGCGACCGCGAGGGATTTGGTGACCCAATCGGCCACCACGACGAGGATGGCGAGCGGCCAGAAGGCGACTGCCTTACGCGGCATGGGCGTCGGCGGGCACGCGGCGGCTCAGGATGGTTCGGATCATGCGCGGCCGATTCCTAACGCGAGCCGCGCGATCACGTGAGGGACATGTAGTGGCAGCCGGCCTCCTCGGCGCGGGTGACGCCGAAGATGCCGGACGGAACCAGCGTGGCGCCGGGCACGAGCCCACGCGCGAGCTCGGCCTTGATGGCGTCGACGGGCTGCTTCGTCTTGTCCGCGATCTGGTAGGCGAGGCCTCCTAACGCGAGGTTGCACACGAGCACGATCGCGCCGCGCGCGACGAGGGCATCGAGCGACGACTCCGGGTCGATGACGGCGTACTTGTCGGTGTCCTTGACGCCGATGAACGGATTGCGCTTCGCGTTCTGACCCGTGGTCGGATCCTTGAGCTTGGTCTTGTCGGCGATGAAGTCGTAGCGAGCCCAGACCTCGTTTCCGAGGGCCATCGGGATCGCGCGGTGCCGAACGACGATCACGATGTTGACGTCGGCGTCCGCGGTCCCGTACACCTCGTGAAATCCGGCGAGGAAGAGCGACGCCTTGCCGAGGGCCTCGCCGTCCTGGATCTGCGGCGAATCGAATACTTGCCGGTGCGGCGCGGTGATCTTGTCGACCCACGAGAGATCCCAGCGCGTGTTGGGCGTAGCGCTCGTATCGGCGCGGACGGGTGCGTTGGGCATCGACGAAGCCGCGGCGCGCGCCGGCCGCGCGAGTGCGCCGGCCGCCACACCGACGACAGCGGTGGCAAGTTGGGCGAGGAAACCGCGGCGCGGCGGGGCAGACGGATCTGGAGGCGCGGGTCGGTCGGTCACAGCCAGGTCGGGAGTAAAGAAATTCGAACGCGCGGCGTGCGCGTGCCTGAGAAATAGTAGCGGGAACGCGAGCGGGGGAAGAGCGCAGGAGCAACGCGGAGCGTTGCGCCTACTCTCTTCCCCCGACATGGTGGAACGAGCTGTTCTACTTCTTCGACCCGCGCCGCGTCCCCCGGAGCTCGCGGAGGAGTCGATCGACGACACTCGTGGTTGATTCGCGCGAGTGTTTCTTCTCGCG
Source organism: Gemmatimonadaceae bacterium (assembly GCA_035277485.1). Classification (GTDB taxonomy): domain Bacteria; phylum Gemmatimonadota; class Gemmatimonadetes; order Gemmatimonadales; family Gemmatimonadaceae; genus JADGGM01. The sequence continues at coordinate 9,399 of DATEKK010000204.1, read as the reverse complement.
ATCGAGGAAGGCGCGCGCCGCCTTACTCACCCAGATCGTGGTCTGGTCCTCCCGATACTCACGATAGCGATCCCGCGTGGGCATGAATGACCCCTCGGTGTAAGGGTGAAATGGTTACCAGCCGCTTCGCGGTACGTCGGGTGACGACCGCTGTACGTCTGAAACACACACATGCTCGAGGTCCGTGTGCTGATCCGTGTGCTGATCGTGCTCAGCGCGCCGTCCCTCCGCGATGAACGGGCAACCCTGTCCGAGCCAGGCTCGCCTCGTCATCGTCCTTGAGCGAGAGTGTTCCGACTCCCGCATCCGACTCAATCGCCAACATCAACGTGCCGCCGCGATAGACCGCTGGATCGCGGATCACGGCTGGCCCCCCCTCGCTCGCGCTGCCCAGCAATCCATTGGGCAGCATGTCCTTCAGCACCGCCGCCGATTCGCCGGTGAGCATCCACCGGTCGCCGGCACTCGCCACACGCCGGCGGAACGGCGCCAGCAAGTCATCGAGCTCGGCCCATGTCGTGCCCGACACATACGGCGGGCCGAGAAATCCAAGCGTGAACTCGTCGGCACCGCGGGTCATGCACCAGTCGAGCAGACGCCAACTCGACGCCGCCGTGTAGTCATCACGTCGAACACGAAGCATCGATGCGGTCATGAGTCTCGGTCCGCAATCCGTCGTGTCCGGCCGTTGGGTGCCGCGAGTGCCTAACAGACCGGCTCGTTTCGGTGCCGGTGGCCGGTCTCGCCACGCCGCGCGCATCCCCACCTGCGGCGCACCTCCGACCGACTCGCGCGCCATCATCGCGTCGCGCTGGGCGCAGTATAACATCTTTCTCCGCGATGTCGAGAGGGCATGTGCAAACGGCGTTCCGACACATCCCTAACGGTGCGAACGCATCGACATCGTTCGCCCAACGGCGACTGCGCGCGCGACCATCATGCGTGTCCCGATTCGGGTCCGGCCAAACGGCGGTCACGTGTTCCTCGTCCCAAATCTGCCATCGGGCTCCGAAAAAATCGCATCGGCCCCCGTTGGGCACCGTGCGATCGCCCGCCCAACGCAGCGCCGATCGTGCGGACCGCCCTAGCGTCGCGCGATGAGCACGGCGCCGATCACCCCGAACGCGTACATCAGCGCGACCGCCTGCCACGCCTGCGTGATGAGCGGCGATGCCTCGGCTACATAGAGCGCGCGACGCCAGCGGAATGGGACGATCAGGTAGGCAGAACGCGGAATCCCGGGGCGTCGCATGCGCTGCAGCCGGAAATCGAGCTGCCACATCCGCACGGCGTGGAACGCCGCGGCGGCGATCGCGATCCAGCCCAACACACGCACCCACGGCATCGCGCGCCTCTCGGCGAAATCATCAACCGGCGAGCGCGTCCGCAAACATCTGCCGCGCCCCGTTAGCCCGAGGTCTCTCTCGCTCCGGTGCGCGCCCGCGCGCGACCACGATGCGATGCGCTCGACACATCAAGATTCCACTACACGCGACGCCCGCGCATCACCGCAGCTCTTTCAGCTTGATGTTGCGCAGCGCCAGCATGCCCGGGTGATCGCCCTGGATCGCAATGAGACCCTTCTTCGCCATGCCATAGTTTGCGTAAGGCGCGAACTTGCTCTTCTTCACCTTCGCGGACCACGACGGGCTCCACAGCTCGTAGGAGAGCAGCTTCTTCCCGTTGAGCCAGTGCTCGACGTGCGGGCCTTTCACGATGATCCGCGTCGTGTTCCATTCTCCAGCCGGCTTCACGATACCCGCCGGCGAGGGATAGAGCCCGTAGTCGGAACCGGCTGCCGTTAGACGGCTCTTACCGTCGGGCGCGTTGGCATCATCCAGCAGCTGAAATTCCGGCGCGCTCCAGTACACGTGATCGTACTCTTCCGTCCCCCGATAAAAAATGCCGCTATTGCCTCCGGTGCCGATCTTCCAGTCGACGTCGAGCTCGAAATCGCCGTACTCGCCGGTGGTGACAATGTCCTCCGTCTCGGTGCTCTTTGTCAGCGTGCCGTCCTGCACCGACCAACCCGCCGGCATCGTCTGTTGTTTGTAGCCGCGCCACCCCGACGTCGTCCGGCCGTCGAACAGGAGCGTCCAGCCGTCGGCCCGCTCGCGCGCGCTGAGTGTGTTAGGCGCGGACTGCGCCGTGGCGGTCCGGGCCGCGAACGCGGCGATGACGAGCACGGTCAGGCTCCGTGCGATACGGCGGCACACCATGGACAACCTCGGTTGGGCGTGTGGGTGGAGTCGCGGAAACATCAGCGGCCGTACCATATCCCGGCCGACGCGACCGCCGCAATGCCTACGCGTTGGGCGACTCCGGCGACGTGTACGACATGAGCGCGACATCGGATCGCAACTGCCAACCCAGTGCCGACCAGAACGCGCGCGCCTCGGCGTTCCCGGCGACGACCATGAGATGACACTTCTCGATGCCATCGCGCCGCAGCGCATCGAGCGCACGTGTGGCGAGCGCGCGACCGACGCCGTGTCCGCGATGCGCAGCCTCGACAGCGAGATGATACAAATAGCCGCGGCGGCCATCGTGTCCGCAGAGCACGGTGCCGATCACGCGCGATCCAGACACGGCGACGAAGCTCGACGCCGCGTGTCGTCGCAGATAGTCGCGGAGCGGAGCCGCCCCATCCGCATCGCGCAGCACCACGCCGTCCGCCGCGCGCCAGAGCGCGAGCGCCTCCGGAATGTCACCCGCCACGAAGGGGCGAAGTTCCACGCCGGGCGGCGTGCGGCGCTCGTCGTCTGGCGAGGCGGCGCGTGTCTCGGGTTTCACGCGGTACGAGGGCTCAGCGCGTTTGCCGCTTGAGATAGTATCGGACGCTGCGGCCGTCTTGGAGAATGCCCGCGAGCTCCCAGCCTTCGGCACCGAGCGCGTTCAAATCGGCTTCGGTCATCGCGCCGGTCTCATCGAGATCGCGCACGACTTCGCGATAGCTCCACTCGGCTTGGACGAACACGAACGGCGGTTGCACGTGTACGTTGGGCGCCTGCGGGACGAATGGTCTGGGTGCAGGCGGGGGCGGGAATTCGTTTCGGAGCGCAGCATGTGACATGAGGACCTCCGCGAGAGCGAACGGACAACGTCGACCTGGCGATGATTCCGGACGGACGGCGCTTCATGCATCATTGCGCCGGCCGCTCCCTGTGAGACAAGCTCCGCGGTCGAGTCTATCGCGGTTGGTCGCTGCGCGGAACCCGCACGGGATCCGCGGGCTCGGCCGCGCCGTCACCCTGTCGCTGCGCAAGCAGCTTCGTCGTGAAGCGCTGTCCCTCGGAGATGCGCTCCACCTCGACGGCAATCGCGTCGACGGCCTGCTCGAGCCGTTGCAGCCGATTGTCGTCCAGTGGGGGACGCTCCCGCGGACGGCGTTTGAGGATGGTCATGCCGCCGACGATGCAGCCGATCATGCACACGCCAAACACACCGATGACCGCCATCACCTGTGCGAATTCGACGACGTCGGGATCGACCATCGCTCACAGCCGCGCGAACGGGATGGGTGCCGATCTCATGCCTCAATATACGACGGCGCGGGCGTACGGGTTTCCCGCCACGCCCGCGCCCGTCTCGGACCCCGTACGTTAGTCCGACCGCAGCGCCTGCATGGGGTCCGCGCGCGCGGCGCGCTGGGCGGGCATGAAGCTGGCGACGGCTGCGACCGCCAGCAGGACGCCCGCGACGATGCCGAACACCCACGGATCGCGCGGCGACTCGTGGAAGAGCAGCGGTTCCACCCACCGCGCGACAAAGAGGGCGAGTCCCAGGCCGAGGGCGACGCCGGCGACTGTGATCTGCATGGCCTCGCGCACCACGAGCCGCGCGAGGTCGCCCATCTTCGCGCCTAACGCAGCGCGGACGCCGAGCTCGTGGGTCCGTTGGGCCACGTTGTAGGCGATGACGCTGTAGAGGCCGATGGCCGCCAGCACGAGCGCGAGCGTGCCGAACACCACGAACATGGTGGCGCCCAGGCGCCAGGATTCCGTGTACCCGCCTAACACCTGCGTGAACGGCGTGATCACGAGATACGACGCGCCGGGCATCACCTGCTGCAGCGACCGCCGCAGCGTTTCCTGATAGTCGGCCGCCGGGCCGCGGGTGCGCACGAAGAGGCCGCCCATGTCCGGATGGTACTGCGCGATCGACAGGTAATAGTAGAGGCCCGGATCGTTGTCGAGCTGGCCATTCTTGATGTTCTCGGCGACGCCGACGACGTAGGTACAGGGCAGCGTGTCGGCGCCGACTTTCACGCACTGGCCGATCGGATTGCGTCCTGGCCACAGCATCTTCGCCATGCCTTCGCTCACCACCATCGAGCGCGGCGCGCCATCGCGGTCGGCTTCGGTGATCCCGCGGCCGGCAAGGACGCGCGTGCCCATGGTTGCGAAGTACGTGGGCGACACGCCGTTCAGGTCGAAGCTGCCTAACTTGTCGACCGAGTCGATGCCGGCCACGTACAAGCTCACGTCCCAGGCGCTCCAGAACGGCATCGTCAGCTGCCGCGTGGCGCTCACGACGCCGGGGATGGCGCTCGCGGCATCGAGCAGGCGCCGGCGGAGTGCGATGTTCTGCGCGCTGTCGAGTTTGACGCCGCGCATCGAGAGATCGACGTCCAGCACGTGCTCGGAGTCGAAGCCGAGCGGCAGGTTGCGCACCTGGCTCAAGCTTCGCACGAAGAGACCCGCGCCCACGAGCAGAACCACCGAAAGGGTTCCCTGAAAGACCAGTAAGCCGACGCGCAGCCGCGATCGCTGGTAGGTCCCTTCCCGCGCACCGGCCTTGAGATCGGATGCGAGATTGGTCCGGCGCGTTTGTACGATGGGTGCGAGACCGGTGAGCAATCCCGCCACGAGCGCGGCGGCGCCGGCATAGAGCAGCGTGCGCACGTCCGTTAGGACGGCCGGTTTCGCGCTGCCGGACAAGAGCTCGGCCCGCAACAGCGCGCCGCCCCACTGCGCGATCGCGATGCCGACCACGCCGCCGGCCAACGCGAGCACGATGCTCTCGGTGACGAGCTGCGACGCCAGGCGAGCGTCGCTCACGCCGAGCGCCAGGCGCACGGCGATCTCGCGGCGCCGCCGCAGCGCGCGGGCGAGCAGCAAGTTGGCGACGTTGGCGCACGCGATGAGCCACACGACGACGGCGACGCCGGTGATCCACGTGGCGACCTTGGCCGTGCTCGATTCGTTAGGCCCGCGCTCGCTCAGGATCGAGGAGATGAGCGCGTGCGGTCGCGAGATGGCGATGGGCTGCATGTGGGGAGAGAGCGCCAACGCCGCCTGATAGCTGCGGATGTACGCCTGCGTCATGTCCGCCGTGGCCGCGGCGAGGCTCACGCCCGGCTTGCGCTCGGCGATCATCTCCGCCCACGTCCAGTGGTAGGTCGAGTACCACGCTTCGCCGGGAATCGCAAAGCTGGCGCCGAGCTCGTGCCCGTAAGCCGTGATCGGGATGAAGGCGGCCGGCGGCTCGTTCTCCCACAATCCAGCGAATCCAGCCGGGGACACGCCGATGATCGTGTACGTCGTTGCGCCGATCTGGATCGCTTTGCCGAGGACGTCGCGCGCGCCGCCGAACTTGGTTTGCCACATCTGGTAGGCCAGCACGGCCACGGGCGTCCCGTTAGGCGGGCGGTCTTCGGCCGCCGTGAAATAGCGGCCGAGCACCGGCGGCGCGTCGAAGAACCCGAAGAAACTGGCGCTCACGACGCCCACCTGCATCTGCCGGGCATCGTCGCCGGCACCGATCGCCAGCTTGTCTTCGGTCACCTCGGCGAGGCGGCTGAACGACGTCGTCCACTTCGTGAAGTCCGTGTAGCGCTGATATTGCACGCCCGAGTTGAAGTTTTCCTTGCCTCGATACGTCTGCGCGAGATACACGTGATGCACGAGCGACGGATCGCGGAGCATTGCCGGCGCGCGGAAAAGCAGGCGGTCGACGATCGAGAACATCGCCGCGTTGGCGCCGATGCCCAGCGCGAGGGTAATCACCACCGCGGCAGTGAAGCCGGGCGATTTCCGGAGCCCGCGGAGCGAATAGCGGATGTCCTGGAGCAGCGCATTCCACCGTTCGGTCCGTGCGGCGTGGTGCGCAACCGGACTCGAAGCGGGCTCCGGAACCGGGGCCGGGGCTGGAACCGTATCGCCTGTCGTCATCTGGGCTTCGATTGTAAGAAGGAGGCGAGGACCGCGGATCAATGCTTCGACACATCCATGGCCGCAAGGGTGGCCTTTGCCCAACGCGAAACATCCGTTAGCCAAATCTCAGGGTTTCCCCTGAGAGGCATGCGTGCGGCCCCAGTCTTGCGACGAGTTCGCTTGCCGAGCAAGTTCATGTGTGGGTCGGAAGACGGTGGAGGCGTCGCATGGGTCATGGGTATGCCGTAACGCGCATACTGGATGCCTGTCCGGGTTTGACTCCCGGCGCAGTCGAAAAACGCCTCGCGTACGGATCCTTCGCACATCTGAGAGACCGCGTCGTCTATCTCGAAGTGCCGAAGGCCGCGTGCACCGCGATGAAGATGGTGCTCCGCGATCTGTACGCGCTGAAACCGCTCGCGATGTACCCGCATATGAGCCGCCAGACCAAGCGCGGCATGTTCGTACACGCGCGCGTCAACGCGCCGCTCCCCGCGCTCACCGAGCTCGACGACGCCGCCCAACGGGAACTGCTCGAAGACGACGACGTCCTCCGGTTCACCGTCGTGCGCAATCCGTACACGCGATTTGTTTCGGCGTGGCGCGACAAAGTGTATCTGTACGAGCCTACGGCCGAAGACGTGTACCTGGCCGTGCGCGGCGCCGCGCCGGACGTCTGGAAAAAGCAACCCATTCAATTCTCCGAGTTCGTTGCGCACGTCGAGCGCACGATCAGCGCGACGACCGATCCGCATTGGCGCCGTCAGGTGGACCTCACGTATCCCGACGCCATTCGCTACACGCACATCGGGAAAACCGAGAGTCTTCCCGCAACGGTGTCGCTGCTCTATCGGCGCGCCGGCCACGAACCCCCCGAGACGATGCCGCACGCGAACGGGGCGGCGCTGCTCGCCGGCGCGGCGTACTCACCATCGCTCGCCAAGCGCGTCCACGATGTGTACGCGCAGGACTTCATCGCGTTCGACTATGACCCCGCCGCCTGGCCGTGCGACTCGGACGCCCAACCCGCCGTGAGCCTCGAGCGATTCGTCGACGAGATCATGGAGCGCAACGTCATCATCACGCATCTCTACGATGAGCGCGCGCGGCTCGCGCGCGAATACGATGACGTGTATCGCTTCTCGCTGTCACGTCTCAAGAACAAGTGGCGCCGTATGTTCGACTCGCACCCGCGCACGTGAGCACCCGCGCCTAACGAATCAGGACGCGGGTCCGGGGTCGACGTGCAGTGCGGTCATCATCCCTGAGCCCAAGTGCTCGGCGATGTGGCAGTGCAGCATCCACGTGCCCGGATTCGACGCGTCGATCAGCACGTCGACCGTCGACCCCACCGGGATCAACACCGTATCCTTCCACACCAGATTCTTGGTCCGCACTCCATCGCGCGCGACCACGAGCATGCGCTGGCCGTGCAGATGGATGGGATGCTGCATCGGATGGAACGACTTGGGATCGTTGTACAGCTCGAGCTTCACCACCGATCCCTGCTTCACGTGCCAGTCGATATCCATGTTCTCCTTGCCCGACGCGTCGTCGCGGAGGATCCACCGGACCTGGTCGCTCGTCGACAGCCAGTTCATGTCGGGCATGCCATCCACCCATTCGACGGGCGCGTAATACGCGGTGTCGACGTTCATGAACTGCACGGTCGCGAGCGGGAGACCGCTGCCGCGCATCGTGAGCGTGAGGCGTTTGTCGGGCGGCTTGTCGAAGTAGGGGCGGTAGCGGTCGATGTCGCGGGTGACCGCTTCATTGGCGCGCAGCGCGTCGAACGGGGCGGCGTAATCGGGTGCGGCGGCCGTCGAATCGACGGTCACCATGCCTAACGTATCGACTTCGGCGTCGAACTCGCCGCGGTAATGGTTGATCGCCTGCACGGCGTTGACCAGCGCGTAGCGGCCAGGATGGTCGAAGCGCACCTCGACGATGTAGCGCTCGGCCGGCGCGAGGATGACGCTCGGCACACGTTCCTCGTGCTCGAACCGGCTCACATCCGACGCCAGCACCTTCATGGGCGCGCCGCCGAACGAGATGTTGTAGGTGCGCGAGCTGGCGGCGTTCGTGAGGAAAAATCGTACGACCTCGCCGCGATGCGCCGCGAACGTGTATCGCGGCTCACCGTTCACGAGCAACAGGTTGCCCACGCGTCCCATGAGCGCGAAGTCCGGCCCGGTTTTGCCGTACGGGATGAGCGTGTCCGCGTTCACGAGCAGATCATCGAACACGAGAACCTGCTCTCGATTGGCCGGCGAGTAGTAGGCCGAGTCCGGCGAGTCGACGATCATGTTGCCGAAGAGGCCGAGAGCCTGCTCGACGTCTTCGCGCACGTGCGGGTGATACCAGTACACGCCGGCATCGGGGAAATGGACGTGATAGACGAAACTGTCGCCCGGTGCGACCGGCTGTTGCGTGATGCCCGGCACGCCATCGAAGCGGTTGTCGAGGCGGACGCCATGCCAGTGTATCGAACTGGGCAGATCGATGCGGTTGTGAAACCGCACGGTGATGGTCGCGTTCTGCGGCACGCGGAGGAGCGGACCCGGCACCTGGCCATTGAATCCGTACATCACGTACGGGCGTCCGGCGATCGTGCGGCGCACGAGCGTCGCCGACAGGTCGAGCGTATCGCCATCCTTGATGCGCACCACCTCGCTCGGCCTAACGTTAGGCAGGGAGGCCGGGTTGATGCCGGCGCCGGGGAGAAACGTGCCGCCCGGCGGCGTCAGTCCGACGAGGCCCGGCATCATCACCATGCCTTTGGGCATCGGGATGGGCATGGCCATCTCTTTGGATGACATGCCGGGCATGGTCATCGCGGCCGCCGGCTCTTTCTTGTCAGGCGAGGTGTCCGCGCGGGGCGCGGGCATGCCCGGCATGGGCATGCCCGGCGGCATGGTGGTGTCGTGCTGCTGGGCGCTGCTCGTCGCCGCGACCGCGGCGACGAGCAGCGCCGCGGTCGTCCACATGCTGCGATTCAATCCGTGACTCCGTGGAAGAACGCGGTGTGCGCCTGGAAGCTCTGCAGGAAGGTACTCGGCGAGCTCCCGTGCAACACGGAGGGGCCGCTGTGCGTCGCGGCCGCGGTGTCGCGCGCGGCGGCAATCACGAGCAGGAACTTGTCCATCGTGACCGCGCCGACGGTCGACTTCCCGTTCGTCACGACGCCGAGTCGCTGCCAATGGGTCAGATCGGAGGAGACCGCCCAGGCCACGTAGGCCGTGTA
>DATEKK010000203.1:0-5437 GCA_035277485.1 Gemmatimonadaceae bacterium | reverse complement strand
CAAGTCCACGGGCCGGGAGCTGTTCGATCGCGCCTACATCGCTCGACTCATCGAGCGGTGCAGTGCCGCGGGTGCGTCCACCGCCGACACCGTGGCCACTGCCGTGTTGCTCACCGCGCGCAGCATCGCGCTCGCGTTGCGTCGGTTCGTGCGCGAGCCCGTGGCCGATCTCGTCGTGTCGGGCGGTGGCGCGCGGAACCCGGCGCTCGTGGATGCGATCGCGGCGCAGGTCGCGCCGCTCGCCGTGCGCCGCTTCGACGAGCTCTTCTTCTCGGGTGACGCCAAAGAAGCCGTCGCGTTCGCGCTCCTGGGCTGGCTACATCTGGCGAGACGGCCGGGCAACGTCGTGTCGGTCACGGGCGCGCGCGGCCCGCGTGTGTTAGGCACGCTCACGCCGGCATGAGCGTCGCCAACCTGCTGGTGCCCGCCCTCCGGTGGGACGCGGAGCGCGGCTGGGACGCCGAGCGCCCGGCCATCGAGCGCGCGCTTGCGTTAGGCGTGGGCGGATTCATTCTGTTCGGCGGTGAGCAGGACGCCGTGCGCCAGCTCACGAAGGAGCTGCGCCTCCGATCGACGGTCCCGCTGTTGATCGCCGCCGACATGGAACGCGGCGCCGGCCAGCAGTTCGTGGGCGCCACCGGACTCCCGCCGCTCGCCGCGATCGCGTCGCTCAACGATCCGGATCTCGTGCGCCGCGCGGCGCGGCTCACGGCGCGCGAAGCCCGCACGTTAGGCGTGAACTGGGATTTTGCGCCGGTGTGCGACGTCGACCTCGCGGCGGACAACCCCGTGTTGGGCACGCGCACCTTCGGCGGCGATGCGCATCGCGTCGGCCAGCTCGCCGGCGTCTGGATCAAGGCCTGCCAGGGCGAGGGCGTCCTCGCGTGCGCCAAGCATTTCCCGGGACACGGGCGCACCCACGGCGACTCGCACTTGGAGCTGCCCGTGGTCGATGCCCAACGCACGGACCTGATGGAAATCGACCTGCAGCCGTTCCGTGCCGCGATCGAAGCGGGTGTGTCGTCGATCATGACCGCGCACGTCGCGTATCCGGCGCTCGACCCCACCGGCGCGCCCGCCACCACATCGCGCGAGATCCTGCAGTGGCTCCTGCGTCAACAGTTGCGCTTCGACGGCCTCGTGGTCAGCGATTCGTTGGTCATGAAGGGAGCGCTCGCGGGCCGCGACGAGGGCGCCGCGGCGATCGCCGCGATCAACGCCGGCTGCGATGTGCTGCTCTACCCGAGCGACGTCGACGCGCTCGCCGCGCGGTTGAATGGGGCGCTCGACACGCACGAGTTGAGCGCCGAAAACGTGCGCAACGCCGTGAGGCGGCGGCTCAAGTGGGCGCAGTGGGCGTCGCCGCCTAACGAATACCGCCGCCCCGCCGTCACCGATGTCGCGTGGGGCGCGCAGCTCGCCGAGCGCGTGGTGCGGATGGTGCGCGGCGCTCGGCCAACGTTGGCGTCGCCCATGGACGTCGTGGTGGTCGACGACGATGTGGGCGGCCCAACGCCCGCGCCCTCTCGTGCGCCGTTCCTCGACGCGCTCGTGCGCGCGGGATTCCGCGCCCAACGGGTGCCCGAGCCGTCGAACAATCCGGCGCGGACGACGGTGATCGCGCTCTTCGGCGAAACGCAGCCGTGGAAAGGTCGCGCCGGCTACAGCGACACCGCGCGCGCCGCGGTCGAGCGCGCGTGCGCCGTTGCGCCAACGGCGCTGCTGGTGCAGTTCGGCCACCCGCGTCTCATCCGCGAGCTCCCGTCCGCGCGCTCGATCGTAACGGCGTGGAGCGGGGACGCGGCGATGCAGGTGGCGGTAGCGAAATGGATGGGAAGCGGCGCCTGACGGCGCCTGGGGGAAGCGCTTCGCTGGAGGAAGCAGCGGCTGGCGCCGCCTGAGGGAAGGGGCGCTTGGATGCACCGTCGGCTCACCAAGAGGTAACGTGCTTACCCCGCCCCCTTCCCGCAGGCGCCGTTAGGCGCCGCTTCCCCCAGCGCAGCGCTTCCCCCAGGCGCTGTAAGGCGCCGCTTCCCTAAGGCCTCCCCATCAACGAACTCACCTGGTCCACCGGCACCGCGTACACGATCCGCCCCGCACTCTCGCGCGCGCCACCGTACACCACGCCGATCACGCTGCCCGACGTGTTGAACACCGGACTGCCGCTCGAGCCCTGACCGGCGTACGCGTCGATCTGCAACACGTCCGACAGATTCTTGCTCAGCGTGCCCGCCACGAGCGTCGAGCGCGCGGTGACCTGGGTGCCGCTGCCTTCCATTGGCGTGTCGGTGCCTAACGGATAACCGATGATCGCGACGGCCTTGCCCACGGGTGTGTCCGCCGCTCTGGACGCGAGCGACGCAATGGCGGGGAAGGGTCCCGGCGCATCCACCTGCAAGATCGCGAGGTCCGCCGTCGCGCTCACGCGTACCACGTGCGCGGGCAGCCACGCCTTCGTGTCGCTGAAGATCACGGCAATCCGCATCGGCAGCGCGTCGCCGTGCTGCACGAGATGCTTGTTGGTCACGATCTCGCCGCGCGACGTGACCGCGAACCCCGATCCGCTGAACGCACTGCTGTCGGGCCACTGCACGGCGATCATCGTCACCGCCGGCCCACTCCGTGACGCGATGGTCGAGTAGTCCACTTGCGCCGCGGTGAGCATCGCGTGCCGCCGCGATTCGAGGGCGTGCAACTCGCGCGACAACGTGTCGGCGTGCGCACCCTTCGTCTCCGAGAGCGCGCTCCGCATCCGGTCGCGCTCCAATTGCGCCGCCGCGAGCGACGAATCCAGCCCGGCCGCCCGGCTGTTGATCGACGCCATGCGGTCCGCATACGTCTGCGCCAAGCTGTCGTTCGCCCTCGTTAGGCGCACGAGCTCGGCGTCCGTCGCCCGGGCGTTGTGGTGGCCGAGCCAGTACGCACCCACTGTCGCAACAAGGATCGCGCCCACGACCGCCGCCGCCACCGGCGCCACGCGCCGCAGACCGTGCTGCCGCCTCGAGGTCGCCGCGCCCGCGGCGGACCTCGCCTCGGTCTCGATACTCCGCGTCGCAGGCGGCGCCGATTCGGGTGAGACACCGTCCTCCGCCCCCTTCCCCCAGGCGCCGTTAGGCGCCGCTTCCCCCAGCGCAGCGCTTCCCTCAGGCGGCGCCAGCCGCTGCTTCCCGCTCTCGACCTCGATCTCGACTTTGACGCGTGGCCCGAATTCCCCAAACGAGATCTCATCTCCCGACTCGAGCCGCTGTTCCCGCGCGATCCGCACGCCGTTCACGTACGTCCCATTCGTGCTCCCGATGTCCACGAGCACGTACCCGTCCCCCGCGGCGCGGATCTCCGCGTGACGCGTGGACACGTCCAGGTCGTGTTGAGGATCGAATCGGAAATCGCAGAGCGGGTGGCGCCCGACGGCAATCACGGACTTCGTGAACCGCTCGCGCTGTCCGGCGCGCGAGCCGGTCAGAACGCGAAACTCGACGCTCACGGCGCCGCTTTCATCTCGCCCGACGCCGTATCGTGCGGCGCCGCGCCGCTCCCGTTGGCGTGCGGCTTGCCTAACAGACCGCGCGCCGCGAACACCACCGCGCCCAATACGATGAGCGCCACGATAGTGAAGACCCACACGCGCGTCGTCGAGCGGGCGGATGTCGCAGGGTCGTCCATGCTCTCGTTCGAGCGCGGCGTGGGCGCCGACACCATCGGACTTGCTTTCTCGTAGCGGGGCCGAGCGGTGGGGCCGGTGATTTCCTGCCCGGGGAGGAGGAAGACCGAGTGTCCAACGTTGTCGTCGGGCTCCGCGTCCCCCAATCCGCTGCCCTCGAAGCGCGCCGCGATCACCGTGATGTTGTCGGGCCCGCCGTTCTCGTTCGCACGATCGATGAGGTCGCGGCAGACTTCGACCAGATCGGGCTGGCTCGCGACGACTTCCGCGATTTCTTCCTTCCGCACGAGACCGGACAACCCGTCGGTGCACAACACCAGTGTGTCGCCGCGCCGCAGCTTCTGGTACGTCAGGTCGATCTTGACCGTGGGCTCCGGGCCTAACGCTTGCAAGATGATGTTCCGCCGCTCGCTGCGCTCGGCTTCGTCGGGCGTGAGCTCGCCGGCTTCGATCAACCGCTGCATCAGCGACTGGTCCTTCGTGATCTGCCGCGCGACGCCATCGCGAATGAGATACGCCCGGCTGTCGCCCACCTGCGCCAGAAACAGCGTGTCGCCTAACAGACCGGCGATGGTCGCCGTGGTGCCCAGCCCGCGGTTCTCGGGATGCTCGAGCGCGTACGCAAAGATGCGGTTGTTCGCCGTTTCCGCGGACGCCTTGAGCGCAGTGGCGAACGCTTCCGCGTCGGTGCGCGGGCCGTGCACCCAGCGCGTGCGCAGCTCTTCGTGCACCGTCGTGACGGCCATCTCGCTCGCGATTTCGCCCGCGGCGGCGCCGCCTAACCCGTCGGCCACCATGAACAGCGTCCCGCGCGGACCCGCGACGTGCGTCCGCACTTCCGCCTGCAGCGACGCGTTGTCGGCCGACAGGTCGACGACGATGAACGCGTCTTCGTTGTGCTCGCGCGTCCGGCCGACATCGGTGCGGCCGAACACGTGCACGACGACGTCGCCGCGGGCGGCGTCCGGTTGGGAAGGGACGGGAATCGTCACGAGGCGCGCGGGAGATCGCGGGTCACTTGCAATATTGATTGAACATGAACGTGATGCTCTCGGCGTACGTCGTGCCGCGCGCGTTGCGCAGGCTGCCTAAAATGGCGCAGGCCCGCTGGCGGGGCTCCGGGGTGTTGGTCATCTCCGCGCGCTCGAGCAGCGCTTCGCTCACGTGGTAGAACGCGGTGACGCTGTCGTTGCCGGTGGGCAGGGACTTGAGCGCGCGCGAGAGAATGACGAGCGCGCGATCGGGCTGCTTGTTCTTGATCAGTTCGGCTGCTCGGTTGACGGCGGCCTTGGCGCGATCGCCGGTGAGCGAGCCCCCGAAATCGCTGTCGGGCGCCGGCGCGGCCGGCGGGCTCACGGACGGTCCGTTAGGCATCGACGTGCCCGGCGTGCCGGCGGGCGACGTGATCACCGGCGGATTGGACCCTGGCGACGGCGGTTGGGACGCCGGTTGCGATGCCGGTTGCGACCCCGATGACGACGCGACGCTCTTGGCCGCCCGGCGCTCTCTCCGCGTGGCCGTCGGCTTCGCAAACTCCTGCACCGGCGGCCGGCTCGAATCCGCGTTAGGCGCCTGGGCGAGCGTGGAGTCCCTCGCCGGCGCGCTGTCGTGCGGCGCTGGCGCCGCCGCACTCCCGCCCGCCGGCGCCGCCGAATCGTGCCGCGCCACCGTCGCCACGGGCGACGGTGCCGCCGCACGACGCCCCAACACATAGTACCCGCCCGCACCCACCGCCAACACAACCACCGCCGCCGCCGCCATGAGCCCGCGGCGCGA
>DATEKK010000202.1:0-1481 GCA_035277485.1 Gemmatimonadaceae bacterium | reverse complement strand
GACGCCATCGGCATAGCTGTCCTCGAGCTCGATGCCGTGCCAGTGCACCGCGGCCTGGTCCTGCGTCTGGTTCACGATCGTGACGGCGACGGGCTTTCCACGCTCGAGGACCAGCGTTGGACCGGGCACCGGCATCGCGCCACTGGAATCGTCGGGCGTCCCGCCTAACACAAAGGCATAGCCGGGCGCCGAGCCGTACACGTTCGGCCGTTCCCGAACGATGAGGCGGAGATGGCGCGCCGGCATCGGCGCAGCTGCCATCGCCGAGCCATTCGGCGCAACGTGAATCCCGAGGACCAGGCCATACATCTGGTGGGGACGGTCGGACATGTGGCGCATGGCGCCGGAGCTGTCCATCGCGCCGCTCGTGTTGTCGAGCGACACGATCGACGACAGGTGGCCCGCGAAATGACAATGGAAGATCCAGTCGCCGGGACGCGTCGCCTGCCACGACAGCATCATCGTTTGGCCGGGCGAGATAATCTCGGTGACGGCCAACCGTTGCTGCGCGGGGGTGTAGAGGGTGTCGCGCACGCCATCGCCTTTGGCATTCACCCGGAAGTAAAAGCCATGGAGGTGCATCGGGTGATCGAGCGTGGTGAGATTCACGATCCGATAGCGCGCGCTGTCACCCTGCGTCATCTCGATCCGCTCGGTGTGCGGCCACGACAATCCGTTGATCGTCATGGTGACGGTCTTGAGCCCGGTGGGGCTCAGCGAATCGAGCTGCGCCCAGAGCGACAACACGAAAATCCGGTCGGGGGACACGGTACCACTGGGATCGATGACGATCGCGCCGTTCAACTGTGAGCCATCGTTAGCACGGCCGGCCAAGGGAACGGGCGTCGTCTTCGCGGCATAGTAGTACGTGCCCGGCGTGCCGGCCTTGAAGCGCATCTCGCGCGATGCACCCGGCGCGATGATCACGCTGTCACTCACGCCGCGCGCCGCGCCGAATCCGTAGAGCGTCATGGGGCCCGCGAGCGCGTTGCGAACGGTCGCGCGCACCTCGGTCCCGACGGGCACGCGGATGAGCGGTCCGGGGTTCTGGGGCGCCCGGCCGGGCTCGCCGAACACCGCGACCTCGAGCGATTTTCCGTTAGGCCCTTCCGGGAACCACGTGCCCATCCGCGCTTCGAGCGACACGGTGAGCACGCCGTTGCGGAGCGTGCCGGCAGGCTTGCGGTTATCGTTAGCTTCGATGGCGGGCAACACATGCCGAACGGGGGCTCGCGCGTGCGAGGGAATACCGCAGCACGCGAGCGCGGCGAGGACGGCCAGCGACATCGGGGTCTCCGGGGCGAGGCGCCCGGTTGGAGGGGCAGCGGGTTTTTGCGGGTTGGCGAGTCTATGCTACGAGGTCCGGGCGTTTAGTCAATGGTCAGCCTTCGGGCAAGGGGAGCGCACGGCCTCGACGGCACCCGGGTGGGTCGGCATCGCCCACGCTAACCATTTCCACCGATTCGAGTTATCGCTTCGAT
>DATEKK010000201.1:0-1363 GCA_035277485.1 Gemmatimonadaceae bacterium | reverse complement strand
GTCCGGGCGTCGAGTCGGGATCCGGGCAGAAGTAGCCGAGGCGCTCGAACTGCACGGTCTCACCGACCGGCAGTTCCGTGAGCGCAGGCTCGACCAGGCACTCCTGGAGCACCGTCTCCGAGTTGGGGTTGAGGTCGGCGTAGAGGTCGCCGTCAGCGCCGGGATCGGGGCGGGTGAAGAGACGGTCATAGATACGCACTTGGGCGGGCACGGCGTGCTCGGACGAGAGCCAGTGCAGCGTCGCCTTCGGCCGGCGCCCGTCGGGGGCGTCGCCGCCGCGCGTCTCCGGATCGTAGGCGCAGCGGAGCTCGACGATCTCGCCGCTCGCGTCCTTGACCACGTCGGTGCAGGTCACGAAGTAGGCGTAGCGCAAACGCACTTCGCGGCCGGGGGCGAGGCGGAAGAACTTGCTTGGCGGGTCCTCCATGAAGTCGTCGCGTTCGATCCAGAGCTCGCGCGCGAAGGGCACCTTGCGTGTCCCGGCCGAGGGATCCTCCGGGTTGTTGACGGCCTCCACCTCCTCGACCTGCCCCTCTGGGTAGTTCTCGATCACGAGCCTGAGCGGGCGCAGGACGGCGAAGCGTCGCAGCGCCCTCCGGTTCAGCACGTCCCTGACCTCGTGCTCGAGCATCTCGATTTCGGCGGCGCTCGTGCCCTTGCCTCCCAGCCCGACCATGTCCAGGAAGTTGCGCAGACCCTCGGGCGGGAAGCCGCGCCGGCGCAGGGCCGAGAGGGTGGGCATGCGCGGATCGTCCCAGCCTCGCACGTGGCCCTCGCTCACAAGCCGCCCTAGGAAGCGCTTCGAGAGCACGGTGTATGTGAAGTTGAGGCGGGCGAACTCGTATTGGTGCGGGCGCGAAGGCACCGGCAGGTTCTCGATCAGCCAGTCGTAGAGCGGTCGGTGATCCTCGAACTCGAGCGTGCAGAGGGAGTGGGTGATGCCCTCGATTGCGTCCGACTGGCCGTGGGCGAAGTCGTACAGCGGATAGATGCACCACTCGTCGCCGGTCCGCGGGTGGATTGCGTGCAGGATCCGATAGAGCACCGGGTCGCGCATGTTGATGTTGGGCGAGGCCATGTCGATCTTTGCCCTGAGCACTCTGGCGCCGTCCGGAAACTCCCCCGCGCGCATGCGCTCGAACAGGTTGAGGTTCTCATCGATCGAACGGTCGCGCCAGGGGCTGTTCTTGCCCGGCTCTGTGAGGGTGCCGCGGTGCTCCCGGATCTTGTCGGCGGAGAGGTCGTCGACGTAGGCCTTGCCGGCCTTGATCAGGTGTACGGCCCAGTCGTAGAGCTGGTGGAAGTAGTCGGAGGCGAAGTAGAGATGCTCGCCCCAGTCGAAGCCGAGCCAGCGGATGTCTTC
>DATEKK010000200.1:0-28534 GCA_035277485.1 Gemmatimonadaceae bacterium | reverse complement strand
CGTAGAACTCTGGGAGGCCAACTAGGCGCTGGAACTGTGTATGAAACGCCTCGCGATCGGTGATCTCCGCGCTGCGGAGTCGGATGCGCGCCACGAGTGTCGAAGCTCTCTCAATCCGGATTGTTGTGCCCACCTAACGCCCAGTTCACCCGCAAGCGCCGGTTCTCCAGGCACGATGATGGTTGCATCACGACGAACGCGCCAGGCGCTCACATGGATGAATGGCGCGCGCTTGTCGGGCGCAACGCTTCGTTAGATCGCCCGGTCAGGGACTTCGCTCCGAAAGGGCTCGGCCAGCACCTGAAACTCATCCTCATAGACGATGTAACCTGGCCGATTTGTCTGAAGCACCTCCGTGAGAATATCGTGTCGCTCGAGGACCGCCGCTAACTCGCGCGCCTGCGCGATGTGCTCGCATGCTGACGCCTTGAACCAACTCAACGCACGGTGCGCGCCGTTCGGGCGGGCACTTCGCGCCACCCGCGTCGGCTGCGGCAGATGGGCGACGAACCACTCGCGAATCTCCTCAAGCCGGCGCTCATCCCAGTCGGGCAGCTGCCCTACGCGCGGCAACAGTTCGACCGCCTCGAAGATCCCCATCGGCATGTCGGTCTCGGCATGGCGGTGATGGACGACGAAGCGCACGAACATGCTAACCTGATAGAGTGGATTGTGGCGATCTAACGCCAGAGTTCAGCTGCGGAGCGGGCCTGACGGAGCCTGGACACCATGATGACGGCTGGCCCGCTCCGTCTGCTGCAACGATTCGTTAGACGGCTGCGGGTGACCGCGCCGCTCAGGTGCACTGTGTGATGTCCGGCTCGCCGGTCCGTCTCGCCGCGAAGTAGGCGTTGCGGTGGTACGGAGTATCACCCGCCCACCCGAACGACCACCCCTCTCCACGCGCGAGGGCGCCTGGCTCGGCCCACCGCAGCGAGTAGCCCGCATCCGGCGACAGATACACGCGCATCGAGAAGCCCTCAGTGGCCACGTAATGCCAGCGCGTCCTCCCTTTCGGCTGAATGCCGAAGTACAGCTCCTCACTTCCCACGCGCGGCTCTCGACGACTCACGCTGAAGCACACGTTGTCGGTCGCGCCCGTGGCACTAGTGCGCTCGATCGCCCGCAAGCCGGCGAACACTGACCGCACCGACTCCTCGGCAGCCGCTCGATCACTGACAATGACAACGGTCGCGACTCCGATGGCGCGGGAGGAATCTGACGGCGTGCAGACCTCGGCGCAGAGCCAGACACGGTAGGTACCAGGGGCGGGAGCCTGCGCGACGGCAGCCGCAGGCGCCGAGACGCCAGCTAGGCTGAATGTTACAAGGCTAATCGCGTTCCACCGCCTAGGCATTGCACGCTCCTTGAGTAGTCCGTCTAACGATGACACTATGCTACACGCGGCATCTTATGTCGCGTGCTTATCCTGCAGGTGGCATCCAATCCTAGCAAGACCTCGCTGCCTAAGTATACGAATATGAACTCGCACTGCGACTGATCCTCTTGCCGGTGCAACACTTCGGTCGCCGGCGATGCCGGCACGATCGTGCTTATGCTGCGAAAGCTTCGCAGTACAACGAACGCTGCCGCGCAAAAAGGGCGGAGCCTCGCCCGAGAGCGACTGACACGAGGCGCCCGGCCGCCGAGCCGCGCCCATCCGGCACAGCCGTTAGGCGTCGCCCGGCGGCTTCGGATCCGCGGCGGCACCGCCCTCGCGCTCTCGCCGGCCCGACTCCCGCCGCCGACGCCAGATCCAGAGGCCAATGACGATAGCCACGACGGCCACAGCCAGCGCCCAACTGGCATCGCCGACGATATTCTGCAGGCGCTCGAGGTTGCGGCCGAAGAGATAGCCGATCACGCCGAAGGTGATCGCCCACACGATGCCGCCGCTGGCGTTGTACATCGTGAAGCGTCCGTACGGCATGCAGCCCATGCCGGCGAATAGCGCCGCCCACGTGCGCAAGAGCGCGATGAACCGCCCGAAGAACACCGTCTTCGCGCCGTGGCGCTCGAAGAAGCGCTTGACGTGCTCGAGCTTCGCGTCATTCATGCGGAATAGGCGCCCGTAGCGGCGTACGAACGCAATCCCGCCGCGGCGGCCGATCCAGTAACCGCCGGCATCGCCCAGGATGGCGGCGGCGGCGGCGACCGCGATGACTAACGCAAGCTTCATGTGGCCGCGCGCCGCCAGCGCCGCGGCCGCGACCAACGCGGTTTCGCCGGGCACCGGGACGCCGAGGCTCTCGAGGCCGACCACGAGAAAGAGCAGGCCGTAACCGTACGTCCGCAGCAACTGGAGGAAACTCTCGTGGAGCATCAGTCAGGCCGGGGTCAGAGCACGCGCCACAGTGCCGGCGCCAGATCGAACGAGAAGGTCCAGCGGCCAGCGCCGCCGCGCAGCCCGCGCGCCACGTCGAACCGCGCGAGGTCGAACAACACCAGGAAGCCAATGCCCACGGACGGATACCATCCACGCGCCGGCGTCGCGAACGGTGCGCCGTTGGTCACGTACATCGTGTGCACGTACGGCGCCACCGTGGCCGTGGCGGGCGCGCGGCCGAAGGCGCCTAACGACACGGCCGGAAACGGCACCGGCACCCGCCATTCGGCGTGCGCAGTAGCGCCGAACCGCGCCGCGAACTGGTGATAGTCGTATCCCGGTCCGCTCACCGGTCCGCCCAGGAACACGTACTCTTGCGCGGGCACACCGGACGAGCCGCGCACGCCGGCCGCCGTTGCGTCGACCACCAGCGCATCGGCGCCGAGTTTGCGTTGGGCGTGCGCCTCGATGAAGCCGCGCTCGAAGGCCGGATGGTGCGCCACGAGCGTCGTATCGCGTCCCGTGAACAGGCCGCCCCGGAGCTGCGCGTGCACCATCACGTCGCCTAACGCAGTGGCCGGCAGCGCACGCCGCGCGTCCACCGCCAGGCGCTCCTCGCGGATCGACCACGCCGGCAGCGTCGCGCCGTATGCGCCGTGCCACGGCGCCGCGTGCACCGCGAGACGATTCTGCTCCTCGTGCGCCACGGTCGCAGCCCAATCGGCGCCCGCCCAACGGCCTAACGCGAGCTCGGCGCCCAGTCCGCGGACGTCGAACGGATCGGTCCGGTCGGAGCCGAACTCCTGCGCCGCGAGGCTGTTCACGAGGGGCGACACCTCGGGGATGTCGCCCGCGTCGCGATAGTCGCGCACGGCGAACAGCGCCACCGACCGGCCGCTCGCCCACTCGTAGCGCACCGACCCCCTGCCCTTGGCCTGGTGGTCGTCAAAGCCCCAGCGGCCCGCGGCGGCCGCGTCCACGCCGCCGCCCAGCCGAGCCGATGCGCCGCCGCCTAACGCAAGGCCCTCCACGCGATCGACCCGCGCCACGTCGGACACACGCCGCGCGGCCGGCTCGACGCCCGCCGCCCGCGAGAGCGCCTCCGTGCGAACGAGATCGCGCGCTTCGTCCTGCACGCGGCGCACGTCGGCCTCCGTCGCTGCCCGCACGTCCGGCGGCAGCGAATCCAGAATGCGGCCGGTCCAATGATAGGATGATACGATGGTTGGAGGCGCCTCGACGATCTCGGGACCCCCGAACAACGCCGGCGCGAGCCGCGTGTTGATGTCGTAACAGCAGATGTCCCACCGCCCGCGGATGATGCCGCGCGCCGGAAACTGCATCCACGTCCCCGTCCGCCGGATCTCGATGTCCTGGCGGTACGGCAGCCAGTAGCGGTCGTTGACGAGCGCGTTCTCGAGCACGATCGAAATGTCCTCGAGCTGCTTGTCGAGATACGCGGCGTGCGTGAACGCGAACGCCATGCGCACCACCTGCGCACTCGCCGTGTCGATGTAGACCGCGCCCACGATGCGCGCCGCGCTCTGGTCGCGCGGACGCACGGCCACCTCGTACACGAAACGGTTCTGCCCGGCGAGCCGAATCGCGAGGGAGTCGCGAATCGCGAAGTCGTACAGGTGCAGTCCGTCCGCCGACAACGGGTGCGGCACATCGCGCACTTCATCGCCTTCGCCCAAGCGTATGAAGTTGGGGAAGTTGTTCTGGACGATCCCTAAGTGGTCCTGGTGATACCGGATGTCCGTTGGCAGGAGCAACGTGTCGCGGCGACCCTCGATGATCTGCTTGCTGAGATCGGGCGCGCGCCAGTAAACTTGGAGCGCCAACTCGTCCGACTTGACGACGGACGGCGGATCGGGAAAGCCCTGACCGAGTTGGACCAGAAACGTGAGATAACCGTGCGCGGTGGCGCGATAGTCCACCAGCGTGCTGTCGGCGAGTTGCTCGGCGCGGCCCTTCGTGGCGCGCTCGACGAGCGCCATCGTGCGCGGGTCATCCCATGCCTGCGCGCCGGCGGGTTGTACGGCGGTCGTGAGACCCACCAGGACACACAGCGCGGCGGCGTGCGCCGCGGAGAACCGAAGCATGATCGAGAAATGTCGCGGCCTCGAGAGCAGGCGGCAAGCGACGCGATGATGACTCCCGACCGTTTCGTCGCGCTGGCCGAGCACGGCGGACTCGTACCGGTGTGGCGCGACTGTCTGCTGGACGCGGATACGCCCGTCTCCGCGTTCGCGAAATTGCGGCGCGGGCCGTTCGCATTCCTGCTCGAATCCGCGCCCGCGGGCAGCGAGACCTGGGCGCGCTATACCTTCCTCGGCACCGAGCCGCGCGGGGCGTGGCGTCTCACCGACGGCGTGGTTGAGGATTGGGCGCCGGAGCGCGGCTGGTTCGGCGCGCGGCGTCCCGCCGACCCGCTGGCGGATCTGCGCACGCGCCTAACGGAATACGAACCGGCGCCGGTGCCGGAACTCGGCGCCTTCTGGAGCGGTGCCGTAGGGTTCTTCGGCTACGACGTCGTGCGGCTGCTGGAGCGTCTGCCTAACGCACCGCGGCGCGCCGTGGACGTGCCCGACGCCGTGTTCGTGTTCACGCGGGCGCTGGTCATCATCGACAACCTCCGCGCGCAGGCGCGCGTGGTGGTCGCGGTCCCCGTCGCCGCCGGACTGGACGATGCCGCGCGCCGTCGCCTCTACGCGGAGGCAGAACGCGAAATCGACGCGGTGATCGCTAGGCTCCAAGGTCCGGGCGCGCTGCCGCCGCTGGCGCTCGACCCGTGCGCGCCGCCGGCGCAGGGCGTATCGATATATTCGCGCGCGCAGTTCGAGCACGACGTCGAGCGCATCCGCGAGTACATCTTCGCCGGCGATTGTTTTCAGGCGGAGCTCGCGCGGCGCATCGCGGTGCCGTTGGACTTCGAGCCGCTCTCGCTCTATCGCGCGCTGCGGGCGCTCAACCCGTCGCCCTACATGTACCACCTCGTGCTCGACGGCATGGAGCTCGTGGGCAGCTCGCCCGAGCTGCTGGTGCGCGTCGCCGACGGGACGGTCACCGTTAGGCCGATTGCCGGCACGCGGCCGCGCGGCGCGACGCCGGAAGAAGATGCGCGGCTCTCCGCCGAGCTCCTCGCCGACGAGAAAGAGCGCGCCGAGCACGTGATGCTCGTCGACCTGGGCCGCAACGACGTGGGACGCATCGCGGCGTACGGCAGCGTGCACGTGACGGACCTCATGATCATCGAGCGCTACAGCCACGTGCTCCACATCGTGAGTCAGATCGAGGGTGCCTTACGCGGCGACGCATCGGCCATCGACGTCTTTCGCGCGACCTTCCCGGCCGGCACGCTCACGGGCGCGCCCAAGGTGCGCGCGATGGAGATCATCGACGAGCTCGAGCCCGAGCGCCGCGGTCCCTACGGTGGGGCCGTGGGCTACATTGCGGCCGGCGACCGGCGCATGGATCTCGCGATCACGATCCGCACCTGCGTGATCGCCGGCGGCGTGGCGAGCGTGCAAGCGGCGGCGGGGATCGTCGCCGATTCGGTGCCCGCGCGGGAATTCGAGGAAACGGAAAACAAAGTGCGCGCGCTCTTGACGGCGATCGGCCGCGTGCGCGCCGCCGGACAACGCGGGCCGGCGTGACCCAAGGCGGGCACGGCCGTCGCGCCGCGCCGGCGGGGCCTTGACACACCACCAGGGTATAGACAGTCTATATAAAGGGTATAGGCTGTCTATATAGCTGCCGGTGTGGAGCGGGACCGTGCGCAAATCGCCGCCGACATCGCGACTCGAGCTGCTCCAGGGCACGCTCGACCTCATCATTCTGCAGACCCTCCGCTGGGGCCCGCTCCACGGCTACGGCATCTCGCAGATGATCCGCGCCGCGTCGCACCATGCCCTCCGCGTCGATGCCGGCTCGCTCTACCCGGCGCTGCACCGCCTCGAGCGACAACGCGCCATCCGTGCCGCGTGGCAGACGTCCGACCGCAACCAACGCGTCCGCATCTATCGGCTGACGGCGAAAGGCCGCCGACAGCTCGCGGCCGAGCGCTCGCGATGGGCTCGCCTAACGGAAGCGATTGCCGGCATTCTCACGCACCCGATCGAGAGTGACGCGTGAGCGCCTGGTGGCCGTTCCGCCGGCTCGGCCGCGACACCCAACTCATGGATGAGCTGCGCTCGCACCTCGAGATGGATGCGGCCGACCGTATCGCCCGCGGCGAGGCGCCGCGCCAGGCGGCAGCGAGCGCCCGCCGCGACTTCGGCAACGTGAGCCTCGTGCAGGAGCTCACACGCGACATGTGGGCGGGCATCTGGATGGACCGCCTCTGGCAGGACACGCGCATCGGGTTACGCACCCTCTGGCGCACACCGGCCTTCACCGTCATCGCGGTGCTCTGCCTCGCCCTCGGGATCGGCGCGAATGCCGCCGTGTTCAGTTGGCTGGAAGGGATCCTCCTCCGCCCCTATCCCGGCGTTGCGGCGCAACGCCGGATGGTCGCGATCGTGGGAACGGTCAAGGGCACGCCCGGCTATGCGTCGCTCTCGTGGCCTGACTTTCAGGATCTCGCGCGCTCGTCCACCGGCTTTTCCGCATTCGTGGCCGACAAGATCACCGGCGCCACGATCACGGGACGAAACCGTGCCGACCGCGCCGTCGGCGAGCTCGTGTCCGCCAACTACTTTTCTGCGTTAGGCATTAGGCTCGCCCGCGGCCGCGGCTTCCTGCCGGGCGAAGACGTGGGCAACGGCACGCATCCCGTGGTCGTCATCAGTTATGCGATGTGGCGCGATCGATTCGCGCTCGATCCCCGCATCGTAGGCAGGACCATCGACTTGAACGGCGTCCCGCACGTCATCGTCGGCGTCGCATCGCGCAATTTCGCGGGGATCTTCGTCGGCTACGCGATGCAGTTCTGGGTGCCCGCGTCGATGCAGGCGACGTTCACGGGCGAGTACCAGTTGGAGAACCGCAGTGCGCCGTGGATTGAAGGCTACGCCGTGCTCGCGCCGGGCGTCTCGCGCGCGAGCGCGCAGGCATCGCTCCTGGTGGCGGCGTCGCGACTGGCGCAGACCTTTCCCGACGTCGAGCGCGGCCACTCGATTCGCGTCCTGCCGCTGTGGGAGACTCCGTTCAACGCCGCGCGAGAGCTGGCGCCCATGCTGCGCGTCGCGGTCGTCGTCGTGGTGTTCGTCTTGCTCGTCGCTTGCGCGAACGTCGCGAACCTCCTGCTCGTGCGATCGTTTGCGCGACGCCACGAGATGACGGTGCGTCTCGCGGTCGGCGCGGGCCGGGCGCGACTGCTCCGCCAGTTAGTCACGGAGGCGCTGCTCCTCGGCGCCATCGCGACCCTGTTCGGCTTGGGCCTCGCGTTCGGGTGCCGGCACGCGCTGTCGTGGTTCTTTGCTCCGCGCAGCGGCGCGAGCATCACGCTCAACAGCAACTTCGATTGGCGGGTGCTCGCGCTGAGTGCGTGCCTCGGACTTGCCTCCACGCTGCTCTTTGCGTTAGTCCCGGCGCTTCGGGCGAGCGACATCGACGTGACCCGCGCGCTCAAGTCGGCCGCGCCAAGTCTGGCGGGCGGGCGGCGGAGCTCGCGCCTGCGCGCCACGATGGTGATGATCCAGGTGGCGATGAGTTTCGTGCTGCTCGTCGGCGGCGGGCTCCTGTTCGTGAGCCTGCACCACATGCGGGACATCGATCCGGGCTTCGACCCTGACCGGACCTACACCACGTACGTCAACCTGCTCGCCGCGCGATACGACAGCGTGCAGGCGAGGACCTATGCCGACCGTCTCGTCGCGAGTGTGAGCGCGGTGCCTGGTGTCCGCGCCGTCGCGCTCTCGACGAGCCGGCCGCTCGACCCGGGCGCACCCTATGAGTCCGGCCCGATCGCGGTGGATGGCTACCAGAGTGCGCCGGACGAGACGCCGACTGCCTACGCGACGAGCGTCACACCGGGGTATTTCACGGCGTTAGGCGTTCCGATGGTGGGCGGCCGCGACTTTCGCGTCACGGATAGCGACACGTCGCAGCCCGTCTCCATCGTGAGCGAAACCATGGCGGCCATGTTCTGGCCTGGCACGGATCCCGTCGGCAAACGCTTGCGCGCCGGCGCGCGGTGGACGCAGGTGGTGGGCGTGGTGCGCGACGTGCGATTCGCGTCGCTGATCCAGCCGCCGGCCCCGCTCTTCTACCTCCCGCTCCGCCAGAACTTCGCGCCGGGCTTCAGCGTCTTCATCAGTTCGCGGAGACCGTTAGCGGAGATTGGTCCCCGAGTGAGTCGCGCGATCCGCTCGCTCGACCCGAGTCTCGCCGCGTACAACGTCCTGCCGATGCGCGATGTGATGCAACGCTCGACGTCGCCACAGCGCATCGCGGTCACGCTCATTGGCATCTGCGGCGCGCTGGCCGTTCTGCTCGCGGCCATCGGCCTGTACGGTGTGATGTCGTACGTCGTCTCGCAGGGCACGCGCGAATTGGGCCTGCGCATGGCACTCGGCGCGGCCCCGGCCGGGGTGCTGCGCCTCGTCGTGGGCCGCGGATTGATCGTGACTGTCGCCGGTATCGCGGCCGGCGCCGCCACTGCGTTAGGCACCACGCGTCTGTTGGGCGACCTGCTGTACGGGGTGAGTCCGCGCGATCCGGTGACGTTCGTCGCGGCACTGCTCGTGATGCTCACCACGACGATGGCTGCGTGCCTGGTGCCGGGCGTGAATGCCGCGCGGACCGACATCGTCAAGGCGCTGCGGGTGTAGCGCCGGGCGCACGCCGGCGTCGACTCAACGTTCGCCGACGCGGCGTGGTGCCTCGCCCGGCACGGGTCGGGTGTTTCCGTGGCGATGGCGCTCCTTTCGCCTAACGGAACCGGAATAATGCCTGATGGATGGAGCCATCCACCAGCGTGACCACCAACGCTCGACAGGTGCTGCCCCAGCTCTTGTCGGTCTTCCAGACGTAGGTGTAGGTGCCGGTCCCCGCGTCGTACTGCAGGCTGCTGCTCCCGGCCGTCACCGTCGCAGTGAGATCGCTGACGACGCTCGACGCGTTGCACGACACCTGCGCCGAGGCTGGAGAGTTAGGCGAGAAAATAGCGAGCCCCTGATTGCCGCCCAACGCAAACATAATCGGTATGGCTGATCCAGCCTGGACGACGTTCACCGTGTCCGGGTTGTCCACCGGCGCGTCGAATCCGGCGAACGCGTAGAGCACGCTGAAGCTCTGCGTCACCTCCGGCGCCGGCAGGAACGCCGCGTTGCCCGCCTGGTCCGCCGCAATCGTGCAGGTACCGATGGCAACGAACGTCACACTGGTTCCCGATACGCTGCACGTCGCGGGCGTTAGACTCGTGAACGTCACCGGCAGACCTGACGTCGAACCGGCGCCGACGAGATACGAGCCGCCGAGCTGTGCTGGACTTGGCGGGTTGGACGTGAACGAGATCGTCTGGGGTGCCTGGACGATCAGATTCAAGCCCGCGGGCACATCGATCTGCCCGAAATTGTCGGCTCCCCAGCATACGACGGTGCCATCGCGCTTGAGCGCACAGACGTGCGCAGCTCCGGCGCTGATCTGGATGACGTTCGTTAGGCCGGCAGGAACATTCGCCTCCCCATCAAAGTCGAACCCCCAGCACACCACGGTTCCATCGGTCTTGAGAGCACACGTGGTCAAGCCGAAGATGCTGACCTGGGTCACCCCACTGAGCCCGCTCGGCGGCGTATCCTCGCTGTACAAATTTAGACCCCAGCAGACGACTGTGCCGTCGCTCTTTCGCGCACACGTATCGTACTGGCCGGCGCTGATCTGCGTCACGTCGGATAGGCCGCTCGGCACGTCCGTCTGACCATTCCCGTCAAATCCCCAGCACGCCACCGTTTCATCGACGGTAAGCGCACAGGTGAAGCCACCGCCGGCGACCGCCTGTGTCACCGGCGACAATCCGCTCGGAATCGTCGTCTCGCCGCTCGAATTGTCTCCCCAGCAGAACGGCGCGCCACTCGTGTTGACGACGCAGTCGTGCGTGTAATCGGTCGCGTCAATGAAGACCTCGCTGGCAAGGCCGCTAGGCGCCGGATCGAACCAGCAGAGCACGCTTCCGTCGAACTCGAGCGCGCAGGTCTGGAAGGAACCGGCGCTGAGTTGCGTGACTCCTGTTAGGCCGGCGGGTACCGCCGATTGGCCCTGCGCGTTGGATCCCCAGCAGATGACCGTGCCGTCGCTCTTGAGGGCGCAGGTATGGGAGCCCCCGGCGCTCACCATCGGCGTCACAGACTGTAGAGCGGTCACTTCCGAGCGCACCCGCAGTGGACGCGCCAGGTTCGGCGCAACGGGAGCCGGCTCGCAACTGACTAACGCAAGAAGGGAAAGGCTGATTGCGGCAGCAAGTCCGGTGACACCGGTGCCGCGGGGCCGGATGCAGCGAGACGATCTCATCATGGAATTCGCCCTCCTCAGATTGTCGTCGATCCGCGCATCCTCTATCGCGCGAATGTCAACGGCACGTCGCAAGTCTGCACGTCGTCCGAAAGCACCAGCTCGATAGGTCGGCTGGCTCGTCGGCAACTTTGTCTGGCTGGGTGGAAGCCGCATTGGCAATTTTGCCAATGGACGCGGGGGCCATCTCATCTCGAACCGCACCTTCGCTCACTCAGCGTTAGCCGAGCTCTGCGGCTCTCTCTTGCGCCTTGGTACTAACGCGTTAGTATGCGGTCGCCCTCGGCGCCCCGTCGTAGTCAATGAGCGTCCTTCTCTCAGACATCGATCTCGCCCGGCTCGAGGCAGCGTCCACGGCACTGCTCTCGCCCCTCGCGTTCGCGGAACTCGACGGTTGGCGCTCGTCCGTTAGTGCGAAGCTGTGCGAGTTACTCGGCGGAGACGGAGCGATCTTCGGGATCATGCCGCTGGAGGCACCCGGCGCGCCGGCAGCGTTCAGCATCGGCTACGATCTTGGTCCGCAGCCCGAATACGCCCAGAGGATGGATCGAGACGGCGGTCGGAAGCGTGCGGTTCAACGCAACCTCGAAGCGTTCACCCAGACGTTGATTGTTGCCGGTGACTGGGCCGGTTACCGTCGCGAGCCTAACGTCAACGAGTTCTTGTTACCTGCGCGAATCCGCGACGCAGCGGGACTCAACACAGGATTTGGGAAGAACCGGCCGGGCGCGTTCGTGATCGTGGGGAAGGACCGCCGTGGAACCGATGGGATGGGTGACAAAGGCCTGGCACTCCTGCGCCTCCTCCTACCGTCCTTCAAGGCCGGGGTGGAGGCACGCGCTCGCTTCGCCGCACTGGGCGCCGAGTTGGCTCGTATCGTTGACGCGCTGGCGATTGGAGTGCTTGTGGCGGACATCGCTGGGCGCTCGCTTCATGAATCAGCGGCCTACGCGCAATTGCTTGCGTCGGAACCGGAGCGAGAGCGGTTACAGGCGCAAGTGCTCGGTATCGTTCAATCGCTCGTCATTCGACTGAGACGACCTCGCGCGACCGATGCACAAAGCGGCGCAGCGCGCGCCGGTCCTACGGCTCGACGCGAGATTCGCACGATGTCAGCGAGATACATCGTTAGCACGTGTTACGCCGGTCGCGAACTGACAGGCTCTGCCTGTGTCCTGGTATCGCTCGAGCGGCGAGCTTCGGGAGGGCTTGCCGATTCGGAGCTGTCCGCGCGGTTTCATCTGAGTCCCCGCGAGGTCCAAGTGGCACGGCTCCTGTCGAGCGGGAGCTCGAACAAGGAGCTGGCTGGAATTCTCGGGACCTCCGCTCACACCGCTCGCCGACATACCGAGCACGTGCTCGTCAAGCTTGGCGTTCGCAGCAGAGCGGCAGTCGGTGCGCTCCTGCGAGAAGGCGCCGCTCAGGCTTAGGTCCGAGACATCTCGCTGATCGTTCGCTTCGCGACCAGAACCGGATGACTCTGACGTCAGGGCGAGTCGAATCGCGTACCGCGTTAGGCCTTCGGGTTGCTGTTCCACGACTCGAGCTCGATCTTCCACTCGCCGTTCGTTTGCCGCTTGAGCACCAACGTCATCTTCCCCTCGCTCTCGAACGGCTGCTGCGGCGGGGGGAACTCGATCCGCTGCTTGTTGATCCCCCACTCGTACGCCCAGTCGCCCTGCATCGTGATCTGCTTCCAGTCGATGGTGCAGTACACCATCTTCGCGCCCTTGAGTCCCGGCGTTAGACTGTTGAGCCACGCGGCGATCACCGACTTCCCCACCATCGGCTCGAGTCCCTGAATCAGATCCACCCCGTCCTCGGCCCACAGTGCGGCCGAGGCGGTGTGGTCCATCTCAAGACAGGCCTTGACTTCTTTCGCGTTGAGCGCGTCCACCGCACGGCGCGCCGCGCTGTCCGCGCTCGCCGAACCGGCGGCCGAGCCCGCCTGTCCCGCAGCAACGCCTGTGGCGCCGAGCACCAGGACGGCCGCACACGCCGCGCCACGACGCCACCTGCCTAACGCACGAACCATGAGATCTCCGGGAGTGCCAACCGTTAGGCCTTCGCCACCGACACCACCTTGTCCCATACCCAGGCGCCGCCCGAAAGATTCTCCTGGTGCGCCTTGAGCACCCCGTCCCCGCCGCCCTTCGCCAGCTGCAGGAACTTGCCCACCATCGCGTCGTTCGCGCCGAACGAAAACCCCGTATCGCCGAGGTACTTGACGCCCCACACCTTGAGGCTGTCGAGATGCTCGACGCCAGCCTGGAACTCCGCCGTCGAGATGATGCTCTGATCTTCCTTGAACATCGACAGGTACACCATCTTGTCGCCGCAGATGCCGCTGTTGAGCGTGATCACCGCGAGCGCAGGCGCCAAGAGCACGTGCTTCCGATACCACCGCGCAAACGCGAACGGCTGCCGGTGCAGCGCGTTGCCGCCGGCGCGATTCCGCCAGTGCTCCGCCGCTTCGGAGAAGAACGTCCGCATCTGCAACGTCTCGTAGAGCCGCCAGAACAACTTCGCCAGCATCTCGACGCCGGCCATGATCACGCCGGCGATCAGCCCCGCGCCGGCGCTCGCCCCGGCGACCCCCATGCTCACGGCGCCCTTGATCGCCGTCCACAAGCCTTCGCCGAGGCTCACCGTCATGGCGCGGTGAATCGTGTCCACCACCATCTTCGGATGACCCGAGCTGAACTCGACATCGCGCGACGACTTCCAGGCCTTGAACCGCGTGATGGCGGCGTCGACCGACACGACGATGCCCTTCGACAGGTCTAACGCACCGGAGAGAAGACCGGACGCGAGCGTACTTTGCGTCACGTTCACGGCGGCACTCACGGCGGCCTTGACTAACGACGCCGGCAGCTCGCACTTCCATTTTTCTTTGAGCGACTCGAGAAGCCCCCTCGCCACATCTTCGAACCACCGCCGCACGCGCTGCATCACGGTCATGAGCTTCGTCTGGTCATCCGGCTTCAAGACCACCGATTTGGTCGCGCCCCACCCGGCGTTGAGAATCTCGTTGCCGGGCACCATCACCAATCCTTGATAGTTCGAGACGTCGTTCGCGGTCGAGTTGTTGAGCCCGGTAGGCGCGCCGGCGTACGATAGCGCGCTCCCGGCGATCGACAGCCCGCCCTCGAGCAACACGTTGAAAATCCGCGGCGACACCGTGAGATGCGAGAACAAGTAGACCACGCCGAGGCGCGCGTTGATGAGATTCTCGTGCATGAAGTTAGGCGTCGTGCCCCACGCCGTGTCGCTATCGCCGCCCTTCTCGACCTGCGTCGTGAGCAGCTCCATGTAGCCGTCTTTGTTGCGTCGCGACTTCTTCCATGCGTCGCCGGCACCCTGCGTCTTCTTCCACGCGTTCAGCGCGTTCTTCACCCGCGTGAGCGCGGCCTGGCTCTTGTCCGTCTGATAACCGCGCAACGCGGTATCGAGCGCTCGAAGCTCATCGCTTCGGCGCGCGCCGAGCGACTCGGTGTGCTTGATCCAGTCATCGTACGGCACGAGCGTCGTGGCCATCGTCGGTCTCGGTCTCGAAAGGAGAGGTGATCGCTGCGGCGGGCATGAAAATAGTACGACCCGAAAGCGGATCGCGAAACCTCGGCACGACCGGAATCTTGGGGACAGTCGCCGCCGCGCTTGGCGAGTGTCATATTCCGGGGCATGCCATTCCGCCTGACGAGCACCGCCGGCGACCAGACTTTCGAGCTACAAGACGGTGCGACGCTCATCGTCGGGCGCGCGTCGGTCAGCGACCTTCCGGTTTTCGATCCGACCATCTCGCGGCGTCATGCCGAGCTCACCAGCAACGGGCTGACGATCCGCGTACGCGACCTCGGCTCGAGCAACGGTACGTTCGTCAACGGCGCCCGGGTCACGGAAGCCAGCGTTAGTCCGGGCGACACCCTGGCCTTCGGCAAGGTCCCGTTCCGCGTGGCGAGCATCACGCGTCCGCTCGCGACGCTGGGCTCCGAGCTCGTGGGCGATGAAGCGACGCCCACCGTACGCGGGTCGACCATCATCCGCGAGCGGCCGTTCGGCCACCCGGGCGGATTGTCTCGCGTGCTGCACGCCGCCAACCTCGCCGAAGCGAAATCGCAAACGGTGATGACCGACGAGCACGCGGTCACGGCCAAGAAGCTCGCGCTGTTGCTCGAGGTCTCGAAACAATTGTCCCGCGCCATCGACGTCGACGCGCTGCTCGACTCGATCGTCGGCGTCGTGTTCCAGATTCTCGACGTCGATCGCGTCGCCATCGAGCTGCTCGACGGCGCGGGCGCGCGGATGCCGCGCATCTCGCGCGACCGACGCGGCGAGATGGCCGGCCGTGCAATCCCGCAATCGATTGCGCGCAAAGTCGTGGACGAAAAAGTCGCGGTGCTCTCCGACAACGCGCCGCAAGACGAGCGCTTTGGCGGACAATCGATCCTCATGCAGAGCGTACGCTCGGCCATGTGCGCGCCGCTCATCGGCAGCGAGGATCGCGTGCACGGCGTGCTCTACGTCGACAATCTCACCACCACGCAGCGCTTCGACGAGGATGACCTCGACTTCCTCGTCGCGTTCTCGAACATCGCCGCGGTGGCGCTCGAGAACAGCGCGTTCGCCGAGCGCATCCGGCGCGAGACGCTGGTCCGCAGCAACTTCGAGCGATTCTTCGCGCCGAACCTCGCGGCGCGCATTGCGGGCTCGCCGGACGCCGTCCAGTTAGGCGGCGAAAAACGGACGGTCGCCGTGCTGTTCAGCGACATTCGCGGGTTCACGGCCCTCTCCGAGGAGATGCGACCCGACGACGTGGCGCATTTACTGAGTGAGTACTTCTCGGTGATGGTGGACGTCGTGTTTCGCCGCGGCGGCACGCTCGACAAGTTCATCGGCGACGCGATCATGGCGCAGTGGGGCGCGCCGATCGCCGGTAGCGACGATGCGGGGAGCGCCATGGCGGCGGCGCTCGAGATGATGCGCGAGCTGGAAACACTCAACGCCAAGTGGCGCGCAGAGGGGCGTCCCGCGCTGCACATCGGGGTCGGGCTCAACTACGGCGAGAGCTTTGCAGGATACATCGGCTCCGAACGCCGGCTGGAATACACGGTCATCGGCGACGCCGTCAACACAGCCAGCCGTTTGTGCGCGGCGGCGGAAGGCGGCGAGATATTGCTCTCGGGCGAGATGCGTTCGGCGCTCGCGGCGCCGCCACCCATGGTGGAGCGCGGAACGATGGAGCTGCGCGGGAAGAGTCAACCGATTCCGGTGTACAGCGTGGTTCCATGAGCACGGTGCTCCCGGACGGATACATCGCGCTCTCGGCGCGCTCGGCCCAGGGGGTGGGGCTCATGAGCCTGCGCGTGCCGCTCGAGACTGCGTTAGGCGCCGGCTCGTTCTACGCGTTCGCCGAGCGCGCGGCGGACGCCCGTCCGCTCGCGGGGCGCGGCGTCGCCTACGCCGTCGCGCTGCCGGCCAACGCGGCGCGTGTCGTGGTGCGCCGGTCGCGACACGGCGGCTTGCTGGCGGCGCTCACCGGCGACCGGTTCACGGCGCCCACGCGCGCGCCGTACGAGCTCGACACATCCTTGCGCCTGACAGCGTTAGGCGTGCGGACGCCCGAGGTCGTTGCATTCGCCACGTATCCCGCCGGCGCCTTTCGCCGCGCCGACGTCGTCACGCGCGAGGTGCCGGGATCGGTGGACCTCGCCCGCGTGCTCGCGGAGCCGATGCCCGAGGATCGCCGCCGCACCGTGCTCGCGGCCGTCGCGCAACTCTTGGCCGATCTCACCATCGCCGGTGCGCGCCACCCCGACCTCAACATCAAGAACATTTTGCTGCAGCGATCGGCCACCGGCGAATTGGTCGCGTACGTGCTCGACGTGGACCGCATCTGGTTCGACCGGCCCGGCTCGGCGCGCGTCACCGAGCGCAACATTGCCCGCCTCTCGCGGTCGGCGCGAAAGTGGCGCCGTGCGTCGGCACTCGACCTGGCCGACACCGACATCGGCTGGCTTGCCGCCACGGCGCATCACCTCGCGGCCGCATCCAGTGCCGCCGAGGAGCCCCGCGAACCGGCCAACCCGGCAGAGCCGCCCGCGGCTGCCACGGTCTAACGACGGCATGCGCCTAACGCAATACGTCGCGCACCCGGGCCTCCTCGCGGGCAAGCTGCGCTGGCAGATGCTGTACGCCGGCAAGCGACGCGACGTCACCGTGGACACCTGGAACGGCCGCCTCACCTTCGACAGCCGCGACAAGCTCATTGGCAAATATCTGTATGTGCAGCGCGCGTACGAGCGCCGCTACATCGAGCGCGCGCTGGCCGCGCTCGAGCGCGACGGCTGGCTCACACGCGGCGGCACGCTGCTCGACGTGGGCGCCAACATCGGCATGATCTGCATCGCGCTCCTCAAGCACGGATGGTGTGCGCGAGCGATCGCGTTCGAGCCGGCGCCGGCCAACGTGCGGTTGCTCGACCACAACATCGCGCAGAACGGACTCTCGGGCCAGATCGAGCGGCACCCCATTGCGCTCTCGTCGAGCGATGGAGAGATGGAGCTCGAGCTCTCCGACTACAACTCGGGTGACAATCGCCTCCGCTCGCCTAACGGAGGATCGGCCGGCGTCTGGCACGAGGATCGCCGCGCAACCGTTCGCGTGCCCGTCCGCCGGCTCGACGACGTGCTGGCCGCGCAACCCGCCGACGCATCGGCCGTGCGTCTCATCTGGCTCGACATCCAGGGACACGAGGGTCAGTTCTTCGAGGGCGCGCGCGAGACGATCGGCCGAGGGGTTCCGGTGGTCTCCGAGTTCTGGCCGTACGGCATTCTGCGCTCGGGCATCTCGCGCGCGTCGTACCTCCGCACGGTGAGCGATCTCTTCACGCACGTGTACGTCCTGGCCGGCGAGCGCATCGAGCGGGCGCCGGTCGCATCTATTGATCCGTTGTTCGACGAGTGCGCCGCGCCGAAGGCGATGCGCGAGGTGGTGTTCGTGCGAGAGCGCCGATCGTGAGCTCGCGTCGCATCGGCATCGTGATGATGAGCGCGATCGGCGATGCGGTGCACGTGCTGCCGGTGGTGACGGCGCTCAAGCGCTATGAGCCGTCGTGTCACATCGCGTGGGTGTTGCAGCCCGGCCCCGCATCGCTCGTGCGCGGCCACCCGCTGGTGGACGAGATCATTGTGTTCGACAAGCGCCGCCGCGTGCGCGCGCTGCTCGACGCGCGGCGCGCGCTGGCGGCGCAATCGCTGGACTTGCTCATCGACCTCCAGGTCTACGCCAAGGCCAGCCTGGTCACGGCGCTCGCCTCCGCACCCGTGAAGCTCGGCTTCGATCGCGCGCGAGCCCGCGACCTGAACTGGCTGGTGACGACGCGGCGCATCCCGCCGCACGCCCCGCAGCACGTGCAGGACCAGTACTTCGAGTTCCTCGCTGCGTTAGGCGTGCCGGCCGAGCCGGTCGTGTGGGACCTCGGTCCGTGGCCGGCCGAGCGGGACCGGCAGCGCGCGCTCGTCGCCCCGTTAGGCGGGCCACTGGCGACGCTCGTCATCGGCGCGACGCATCCCGAAAAAGAATGGCCGGCCGACCGATGGGCCGCCGTGTGCGACGCGCTGGTCGACCGCTGGGGTCTCGTTCCGGTGTTGGCCGGGGGCTCGAGCGACCGCGAGCGCGCCACCGAGCGCGACATCATGGCGCGCGCACGCCACCGCCCGGTCTCGACGTTAGGCGTGCCGCTGCGCGACCTGGTGATGCTGCTCGATGCGTCGGAGCTCGTGATCTCGCTCGACACGGGTCCGCTGCACATGGCGGTCGCCCTCGACCGCCCGGTGGTGAGCCTCATGGGCTACAACAACCCCAAGCGCGTCGGCCCGTATCGCCGGTTCCATGATCTCCTGGTCGATGCGTACGGCGATCCCGGCGAGACCTACCCGATCACCCTCGCACACCGCTTCGGCCGGATGGCCCGCATCAACGTGGATGACGTGCTCGCCAAGGTTGAGCGCTGGGCGAGCAGGTACCGGACAAGCGCGCGTTCGCTCAGTTAGGCGAGCGCTTCCCTCGCCTCTCCGGCCTAACGACCACCATCCCTCACCCGATACGCCGGATCATTGTACATCTTGAACTGCCGATACACCTTCGGCACCACGGCGCCGCTCGCGAGCCCGGCGAGCAGCGCCGAGAGCTCCGCCGAGAGATCGTCGCGCTGCTGCTCGAGCACCAGCACGCGATCGGCGCACTGCGCGCGGAACGCCGCCGTCGCATCGATGCGCTCCGCCTGCTCGCGCATGTGATAGATCTTGAGCTCCATGATGCTGAGCTTGTCGGCCAGCGATCCCACCGTCTCAGCCACGCGCGGACCCCGCGTCGCGCACCACGCGCATCACTTCGGCGTCGATGCGCTCGATCAAGTCGTTGCGCCGCTGATTGAGCGCGTCGATCGCGCGCTTCGCCGCGGCCACCGCGTGATCGTCGGCCGACCGCGCGTTGTCTTCCTCGTGCCACAACTCGACGTTCGTACGTGCCAAGCGGGCCACCAGCTCGCCAATGCTGTCGCTCATGCCATCCTGGGACATGGTGAATCGTTGAGCAGCTTCCGGACGGCCGCCACTACCTGCTCCGCCCCGATGCCCGCCATGAACTGCTCGCCCGCCGCGTGCCGCTTCGCGCGGTCGCGCAGCGGGACGATGCGCGCGTTAGGCCCGGCGATCGCCACCGACGTCGCGGAGCCGGAGGTCCACGACACCGGCGACGTCGGCCCGAATACCGTCACGCGCGCTACGCCCAACGCATCGGCCATGTGCGCCGGACCGGTGTCGCCCGACACGAACACACAACACGCGGCCATCACGGCCGCCACCCGCCGCACATCCATCACCGGCAGCACGACAACGCCCGGCGCGAGCGCGCGCATGCGGGCGACCAGCGCGGCGTCTTGGGGCGACTGAAAGATGAGCACCGAGACGCCGTCGCGCAGCAGGGTCCGCGCCGCGTCGCCGAATTCCTCGATGCTCCAGTCCTTCGCCGGCTCGCGCGTCGAGAGCAGCATCCCCACACGACGCGCGTCGGGCACCGCGCCCGCGCTGCGCGCATCGCGCTCGCCGCCCAAGCGCTCCTCGGACGACAAGTGAATGACGGGACGCGACGGGTGCTCCTCATCGAGCGGCACGCCGGCATCCTCGAGCATGCGCGCGCGCTGCCGCGGCACGTACTCCATTCGCCCAACACGCGATCGCGCCTGCGTATAGAACAACCGCCACGCGCCGATGCGCCATCCGAGTCGCACCGGTGCGCGAGACGCGCGCGTGAGCATCGCCGTTCGCAGGCTCCCTTGCAGATCCACCACCCAGTCGTAGTGCCGCGACCGGATCTCGCGCCACATCGCGAGCGTGCGGTTCGGGTCGAATACGATGCGCTCGTGCACGAGCGGATGCCCGGCGACGAGCGGCGCCGCTTCCTGCCCCACGAGGTAGTCGAGCTGCGCTTGGGGAAACGCGCGGTGCAAATCCTCGAGTAGGGCGGTGGACAGCACGACATCGCCCAGACGGCGAAGCTGGATGAGGAGGACCCGCTGTGGTGGTCGAGGCGCCATTCACGTTGCCCGAGACGGTGGCCAATATAACATTTCCCTGCCTGCCGATGACACGCGTCTCCGATCTCGCCCAACTCCAATCAGCTGCACCGCGCGATTTGCGGCGCGTGTGCATCGTCTTGTTGAGTGCCGTCGGCGACGTGGTGCACACTCTGCCGGTGGTGAACGCGCTCAAGCGCGATGACCCAACGCGGCACATCACGTGGTTGTTGCAGCCGGGCCCGGCAACACTCGTGCGCGGTCATCCATCGGTCGACGACATCATCGTCGTCGAGCGTTCACGCGGATGGCGCGGGTTTCTCGACGCGCGACGCGCGCTGCATACGCGAGAGTTCGATGTTGCCCTGGCGCTCCAGGATTACATCAAAGCCGGCGTGCTCACCTCGTTCACGCACGCTCCGGTCCGCCTCGGCTTCGATCGTGCTCGTGCGCGCGACCTCAACTGGCTGTTTACCAACGCGCACCTGCCGCCGAACCCGCGACGGCACGTTCAAGATGAATATCTGGAGTTTCTCGCCGCACTGGACGTCGAGGCTGAGCCCCTCGAATGGCGCCTGGGTCCGCCCGAACGCGAGCGTGAGTGGCAGCGCGAGTTCGCATCGCGCTTCGACCGGCCGATCGTATCGCTCGTGATCGGCTCGAGCCGCCCCGAGAAGGATTGGCTTCCCGACCGTTGGGCGGAGCTCGCGCGCGTCCTGTACAACCGGTACGGCCTGGCACCCGTGATCGTCGGCGCGCCCACGCCGCGCGAGGTCGCCACCGAACGGGCGATCCTCGCCGGCGCACCCCGCACGGTCACGGCCTTGGACAGCGGCCTGCCGCGCCTAACGGCCATCCTGGATGCCTCGGCGCTCGTGATCTCGCTCGACACCGGCCCGCTGCACATGGCCGTTGCGTTAGGCACGCCGGTGGTGAGCCTCATCGGCTACACCAACCCGCTGCGGTACGGCCCGTACCGCCGCTTTCAGGATCTGATCGTGAGCGCGTACGGCGACACCACGCGGAACGGCGTGTACTGCACCGATCGCCGCCCGGGGCGCATGCCGACCATCGCCGTGCGGGATGTGCTCGACGCCGTGGACCGCTGGCGCGAGGCGTACACGACGACTCGCTGAGATCGACAGCCGCGGCGACTCAGGGTCTCGCCTCGTGGCTGAGTGCACTGTCGACCCTCGTGCGCGTATCCGACCGAACTCCAGCGAGGCTCACCTGCCGCAATATTTCTCGCGCTGACGCCGAATTCCAACGCGCCAAGATCTCCACGAGCATGTCACGCAGCGCCGGCTCAACGGTCGAGTCGCCGAGGACGAGCAGCCGGTCGTGCGCGGCCGGAAGATCGGATAGTCGAGTCAGGCCAAACACAGCCGGACCCCAGAACACGTATCTCTCTCGTATGGTGACCCGCGGGCGCGCGAACTTGAGGAACGTCGAAACAAATCGCGGTTGACCACTGAGCCCGAGATAGTCGAGCATGATGCTCGTGTCGCAGAAGGGGTTTGCCTTGACACGGCCGTCCAACATGTCCGCGTAGTATTGCAGCGCCCCAGAGTCCCCGAGCACGCGACTAACGATGGATGGCGGAATACCGTCGTCTATCGGCGAACCGGCGTAGACCACGGCGTCGCGACGCGAGAGCGGCTTTGGTCCACGCGCAGACGCACACGCGAGAGCCACAAGGGCAGCGAGCACACACATACACGACACAGCGAGTTCATTCGGGCGCCTCGTTTGAGTCACGGTGCTGACGCCACCAACCAGCTCCCTGCATCCCCTCCGAAACTTAACTGGGCCGCGCGAGGATCACGAAGGTCGAATCCAGCCACGGCGCATGGCGCATCGTGCGATCCCAGAGTCGCGTCGCGACCGTGGGATGCGACCGCGGCTTGGGATCGCCTAACACAGTCATCACGTGGAACCCGAAGCGCCGCTCCAACAGTCGCGGCAGCGTGCCCGGCGCGTAGTAAAAGAGATGGTGGAACGTGTCGTAAAACCGCCCGCGCCGCCGGCTCAGGCCGAGCTTGCCTAACACATACTTGCCGCGCGATGACAGCGACTCGATGTTCGGCACGCCCAGGTAGAGGATTCCGCCGGGCTTGAGCAACCGCCGCGCGAGCTCGAGGTAGCGCGCCGGCTGCTTGGGATGCTCGAGCACCTGATCGAGATACACGCAATCGTACACGGCGCGCTCGAGCGGCAGCGTGAACAGATCGCCCGTGTAAATGCGCGCCTTCACTTGCTGCGCGATGCGCCGCGTCGTCGGCTCGTCCACGTCGTATCCCTCGACGGTCCACCCGCGCGACTTGGCGACCGCCAGCTCCACCCCGTCGCCCGAACCCACCGAGAACAACCGTCCCGGCGGCATGTACCGCTCGAGGAGCTCGATGTTGGCCGTCTTCTGCGCCAGCCGGAACGCGCGCGCCTCGGGCGTCCTCGGCCCCTCGGGAACGTAGCTCGCGTAATACGCGGCGAGATAGCCGTCGGTGTACTGCGGATTCATGAACCGGACGCCGCACCCGCGGCACCGCGAGATGTGCGTGCCGCGGTAGTCGACATCGTACGCACGCACGTCCGGCGACGCGCACAGGGGACACTTGCCTAACGGAGCATCGAACGTCGCCTCGGGTGCCGTCACGCCGGATCCGCCTCGAGCGCGCGAAACCGGTAGGGGACGCCCACGCGCTCGAGCAGCGACACGAGCCGTCGTAGGGCGAGACCCATCACCGTGAAGTAGTCGCCCTCCACGCGCTCCACGATCGTGGCGCCGTACCCCTGGATGCCGTACGCCCCGGCTTTGTCGTGAGGCTCGCCCGTCGCCACGTATTCGGCGATCTCGCGGTCGCTCAGCTCACGAAACACGACGCGCGCGGATTCCAGATGAGACTCGACGCGCCGCCCCGCGTCGCGCACCACCGCCACCGCCGTGCGCACCACGTGCGCCCGCCCGCTCAGCTCGCGCAGCATGCGGCGCGCGTCGGCCTCGTCCACGGGTTTGCCGAAGATGCGGCCATCCACCACCACGATCGTATCGGCCGCGATGACCAACGCATCGGGATGCCGCGCGGCTACGGCAATCCCCTTCTCGGTGGCCAGACGCACCGCGTACGCGGTGTCGGATTCCCCCGCGCGCAGCGATTCATCGATGTCCGCCGGGTCTACCTCGTGCGCGATGCCGATCATGCCTAACAATTCGTGGCGCCGCGGCGACGCCGACGCGAGCACGACCCGCACCCTCAGCGCTCCAACCAGAGCGTGACCGGCCCGTGGTTCACGAGATCGACCTCCATCTGAGCGCCGAACTCGCCGGTC
The DNA here is from genome assembly GCA_035277485.1 of Gemmatimonadaceae bacterium. GTDB lineage: Bacteria > Gemmatimonadota > Gemmatimonadetes > Gemmatimonadales > Gemmatimonadaceae > JADGGM01. Next base: position 4,853 of record DATEKK010000200.1, on the reverse strand, counting down.
TCCACGCGCGCACCGGTCTCGCGGAGGAGCGACACGAACCGCTCATAGAGCGGCACCGCCTGCTCGGGACGCGCCGCATCCACGAAGCTCGGCCGACGCCCCTTGCGCGCGTCGCCATAGAGCGTGAATTGCGACACCACGAGGAGCGCGCCTCCTTCGACCTCCGACAACGCACGATTCATTTTTCCGTTCTCGTCCGCGAATAGGCGCAGGCCGATCACCTTGTCGGCCATCCAAGCGACATGTTCCTCGCTGTCGCCGTGCGTGAAGCCTACCAGAAGACAGAACCCGGCGCCAATGCGGCCGGTTACGCGTCCGTCAATGCGGACTTCGGCGCGGGAGACGCGCTGGAGCAGCACGCGCACGGATGGCGCGCCCGATGCGAGGTCAGCGCGCGGCCGCGGCCGATCCTGCCGCGGCCGGCTCGCGCCCGGTGAGCGACCTGACGGTCTCGCGCAGCCCGTCGTCCAACGACACCACCGGCGTGTAGCCGAGCATCGCGCGCGCGCGGTCGAGGGACGCGAGGGAATCGCGCACATCGCCCGTGCGCGACGCTTCGTACCGCGCCTCGACCGTCGCGCCCAGCATGTCGCGGATCTTCCGCCAGAGCGCGTTCACGCTCACGCGCTCGCCGCACCCCACGTTGTACGCCTCGCCTAACGCAGCCGCCGGCGCCTCGCACGCCAGCAGGTTGGCGCGGACGACGTTTCGCACGAAAGTGAAATCGCGCGTTTGCTCGCCGTCGCCGAAGATCGTGGGCGCTTCGCCGGCCTGCGCGCACACGATGAACTTGGGGATCACCGCGGCATACTGCGACGCGGGGTCTTGCCGCGGCCCGAACACGTTGAAGTACCGGAGCGCAATCGTCCCCACGCCGAACGAGGCGTGGAACGCGCGGCAATACTGCTCGCCGGCGTACTTCGCCGCCGCGTACGGCGACAACGGACGCGGCAGCATCTCCTCGCGCTTGGGGAGCTCGGCCGTGTTGCCGTAGGCAGAGGATGAGGCCGCGTACACCACGCGCTTCACGCGCGCGTCGCGCGCCGCGATGAGCACGTTGAGTGTGCCCGTGGTGTTGGCTTCGTGCGAGGCCACGGGATCGCGCAGCGATCGCGGCACCGACGGCAGCGCCGCCTGATGCAGCACGAAATCCGCTCCCGCGATCGCTTCGCGACATGCATCAGGATCGGTAACCGATCCCTCCACCATCCGGATCCGATCGAGCCACGGCGCGAGGTTCTCGCGTTTGCCCGTGGAAAAATTGTCGAGCACCGTGACGCGATGGCCGCCCGCGGCGGTCACGAGATGTTCAACGAGGTGCGAGCCGATGAAGCCCGCGCCTCCGGTCACGACATAGTGCATGCTCGGGTGTATCCGGGTGGTAGGCTTGGGCGCCGAACAGAGCGCCCAAGCGCGTTGGCCTTACTCGACCGTCACCGACTTCGCGAGGTTGCGCGGCTGATCCACGTTCGAGCCGCGCTTCACGGCGATGTAGTACGCCAGCAATTGCAGCGGGACCGCTGCCAGGATGGGCGTGAACATGTCGATCGTTTCGGGCACGCGAATCTCGTAGTCGATCTTGCCGGCGAGCGACGGCTCCGACCGACTCGTGAGCGCGATCACCTGTCCGCCGCGCGCTTTCACTTCCTGCACGTTCGACACGACCTTGTCGAACACCGAATCGTGCGGCGCGATGAACACCACCGGCATGTTCTCGTCGATGAGCGCGATGGGACCGTGCTTCATCTCCGCCGCGGGATACCCCTCGGCGTGAATGTAGCTGATCTCCTTGAGCTTGAGCGCGCCCTCGAGCGCAGCCGGGAAATTGTAGCCGCGGCCCAGGTACAGGAAGTTCGCTGCATCCTTGAACTCCTCGGCGATGCTCTCGATCTCTTCGGCGCGATCGAGCATGTCCTTGATCTGACTCGGGAGCTTCTGCAGCGCCTCGACGATCGGACGGCCTTCTTCCGCGGGCAGCCCCCGCAGCCGCGCCAGGCGCAGCGTGAATAACGCCAGCGCCATCACCTGGCTCGTGAACGCCTTGGTGGACGCGACGCCGATCTCGGGGCCGGCGTGGATGTAGATACCGCCGTCCGACTCGCGCGCAATGGTCGAGCCGACGACGTTCACGATGCCTAACGCACGGGCGCCGCGCTTCTGTGCTTCGCGCATGGCGGCCAGCGTGTCGGCCGTCTCGCCCGACTGCGAGATCACGATGCAGAGCGTCTTGGGGCCGATCACCGGGTTGCGGTACCGGAACTCCGACGCGTACTCCACCTCGACCGGAATCCGGGCGAGCTCTTCGATCATGAACTCGCCGATCAGCGCCGAGTGCCAGCTCGTGCCGCAGGCCGTGATCACGATGTTGTCGAACTCGAGCAGCTCTTCGTTGGTCAGGTTGATGCCGCCCAACTTGGCGGTGCCCTCCTCGACCAGGAGACGCCCGCGCATCGTGTTCTCGACCGTCGTCGGCTGCTCGAAGATTTCCTTGAGCATGAAATGCGGGAAGCCGCCGCGCTCGATCATGTCGAGGTCCCAGTCGATGCTGCTCACCGCGCGCGTCATCGGCAGCGCCTGCATGTCGATGATGCGATAGCCGTCGCGGTCCAACACCGCGAGGTCGCCATCATCGAGATAGATGACCTGGCGGGTGTGCGCCAAAATCGCCGACACGTCGCTGGCCACGAAATATTCGCCTTCGCCCAACCCGACGAGCAGCGGGCTGCCTTTGCGCGCGGCCACGATCTTGTTCGGGTCGCGGCTCGACACCACGGCGATGCCGTACGTGCCTTCCACTTTGCGCAGCGCCTCGAGCACGGCTTCCTCGAGATTGCCGTCGAAGAACTCTTCGATCAGGTGCGCCAGCACCTCGGTGTCCGTCTCGGAGCGGAACGTGTGGCCGACGTCTTCCAACGCCTGCCTCAGCGAGGATCCGTTCTCGATGATGCCGTTGTGGACGACCGCGACATCGTTCTCGCAGGAGACGTGCGGGTGGGCGTTGCAGAAATTCGGAGCACCGTGCGTGGCCCACCGCGTGTGGGCGATGCCGAGCGTGCCGTGGATGGGCGCGGCCGACACGAGTGTCTCGAGCTCCGAGATCTTCCCCGGCGCCTTCCTCGTTTCGACGCCCTTCCCGTTCATGATGGCCACGCCGGCCGAATCGTAGCCCCGATACTCGAGCCGCTTGAGTCCCTCGAGCAACAACGGCGACGCGAGTCGCGGTCCTACGTATCCAACTATTCCGCACATGTGGTTGAGCCTCGGTTAGTCATCGTCCTAACGCGTCTAACGGAACACGCGAGCGCGTCACGAGCTCGCGGGCGGCCGCCGCGTTCGGCGCTTCGGCAATGACGCGTACGATCGGTTCGGTGCCTGACGGACGAACGTGCACCCAGCGGTCCCCCCACGACAATCGCAATCCGTCCTGCGTGTCTGCCTCCGCGTCCGTAAACCCCTGTCGCAACGCATCATACACCGCATCCAGCGGGGCGTTCGGCCTATCCAACTTGTCTTTGACTATCACGTAGCGAGGGTAGCGGGCCACGACGGCCGACAGCGGCGCGTTGTCCTCCAGCAACATTTGCAGCAGCAGTGCTACACCGACCGGAGCGTCCCGGCCGAGGTGTACCTCTGATAAAATCACGCCACCGTTCCCTTCGCCCCCGATGGCGGCGCCCTCTGACCGCATGCGCACCGCGACGTTGACTTCGCCAACGGGCGCTCTCACCACCTCCGCACCGGCCTCTTTGGCCACGTCATCGACGATCCGGCTGGTCGATAGATTCGCCACCACTGGACCGCGCCGATATCGGAGCACAAGGCGGGCCGCCAGTGCCAGCGTCCAGTCTTCTCCGATCGCGATCCCCTGGTCGGACACGAGCGCCAACCGATCGACGTCGGGATCCGTGGCCAAACCGACTTCGGCCTTGGTCTCCAGCACGAGACGTTCCAAGTCGCCCAAGTTGGAGGCGACGGGTTCCGGCGGTCTCGTGAAGCGTCCGTCGGTCTCCACGTTGATCGCGTGCACCTCGCAACCGAGACGTCTCAGCAGCTCGGGAATGATCGCGCCGCCCGCACCGTGTGCGCAGTCGAGGGCCACACGGAATTTTCGTTTGCGAATCGCATCGACCTTCACGAACGGCAGCGACAGCACGGCGTCGAGATGCCGCTCGATTGCTCGATCATCCGACTGTACCTCTCCCAACGCATCCCACGTTGCGCGCGGAATCGCCGTCTCGACGACGCCGCGCATTTCCGTTCCCTCCGAGGCGTCCAAAAAAAGTCCCGACGAACCGATGAATTTGAGCGCGTTCCATTCGATCGGGTTGTGGCTTGCCGTGATCGCCAACCCGCCCGCGGCGTGATGGTGCTCGACCGCGAGTTGGATGGAAGGCGTGGTTGCGAGACCGACATCGATCACATCGCAACCCACCGATTGCAGCGCCGCAATCGTCGCACGATGAAACATCGGACCTGACACACGCGAGTCGCGTCCGACCACGACGCGACACCGTCCCGACGCGCGAGGGCCCGCGGACCACTTGGCCTTCGCCCACGCCCCGAAGCCAGCCGCAAAGCGCGTCACCACCTCGGGCGTGAGCGCTTCACCGACGCGCCCGCGTACTCCTGATACGCTAACCATCAGACCCTCGTACACGCTGTAACCTCCGTCACGGTCCGGGGAAAAATACGCGAACCCGTCGCAACAAGGATAACGAGGGAGACGACTACTGGGGGCGGGTAGCGCAAATCAGACGCGCGAGACAGCGCGGCGTTAGGCGATGTGCGCGTGGCCCATTCGGGAAGAGGGAAGCGCTCGCTGTCGCTCGCTTCACCCAGCGAGCGACAGCGAG
>DATEKK010000199.1:0-23128 GCA_035277485.1 Gemmatimonadaceae bacterium | reverse complement strand
CGAGCCGCTCCGGCTCAAGGGCATGGCGCGCCTGTCGCTGCGCGCGGCGGCCGTCGGGCTCGTGTACGCCGCCCACGAGGATGCGCAACGCGCGGCGCCGGTGCCGCATGCGCGGCTCGGGCCGGCCGTCGTTCCGTTAGGCGTGCGCCCGCACCTCTACGAGGCCGTGCGCCCGGCCTCGCCGACCTCGCTCGGCCTAACGGACAACAAGGGCCGGCTGTTGGTGTGCCGGTACGATGCGCAGTCGCGCGCGCGCGCCGGCAACGTGCTGCGCGTCATCGCGCTCCTGGCGCCGCGGCACCCCGAGCTGCGCCTCGTGATGCTCGGCGCCGGCGCGCCTACGGACGATCTGCGCATGCACGCCGCCGCGCTCCGCATCTCGCGCAGCGTCATCTTCCTCGATGAACGACACGATGACCTGGGCGTCTTGGCGCTCGCCGACTTGGGGTGGGTGGTGGCCGGCGGCGACGATGGCGCCTTCGCGGTGCTCGATCTGCTCGCGTCGCGCGTCCCCGTCATCGCCGAGCGCGGCACGGTCGCGGCGCTGTACGTGCCGGATGGCATCACCGGCATCGTGCTGCCGCAAGGCGACGCGCACGATGCCGCCGCGTCCATCGCGCGTCTGCTCGCGCACGAGGACCAACGCGCGGCGATGGGCGGCGCCGGCCGCGTCCGGGTCGCGCGCGACTACACCGAGACGCTCATGGTGGACGCGTTCGAGCGCGCGGCCTTGGCCGCCAGCGACCGGAGCACGTGGTGACCGCCGCACCGCCGGCGCGCACGCCGTCCCTCGCGCACCGCGTCGAGTATGGCGCGCTGCGCTCGTTCATCGGCGCGCTGGGCCTGTTGGGCCGCGACCGCGCCCTCGCCGCCGGCGCGTCGCTCGCGTCGCTGGCCTGGCGCCCGTTAGGCATCCGGAGCCGCGTCGTCGAGCGACAGATCGCGGCCGCGTTCCCTGAGCTCGATCGCGCCGCCGTGCGCGACATCGCCGCGCGCGCGTATCGCCACCTGGGCACCGTGGCCGTCGAAACCGCCCTCATGTCGCGCATGGGGCCGGAGCAGGTGCTCGACCTCTTCGAGCGCGTCGACAACTGGGAGTTGGTGGAGCGCAAGCTCGCGTTGGGCCGCGGGCTCATTGCCGCATCGGGCCACCTCGGCAACTGGGAGCTCTGCGCCGCGTACGTCGCCGCGCACGGGATTCACGTCGATGCCGTGATTCGCCGCATGGGCAATCCGCTCTTCGACGCGTACGTGAGCCGCGTCCGCTCGCGGCTCGGCCTAACGGTGGTGCGCGATCGCGAATCCGTGCGGCGCACGCCGCGTACGCTGCGCGACAACGGCATGGTCGGCATCCTGGTCGATCAGGCCGGACTCAACATCGCGTCGACGTACGTGAATTTCTTCGGACGCCCCGCGAAGACGCCGCGCGGCGCCGCCGTGTTCGCGCTCCGCTTCGATGCGCCGCTCGTGTTCGGCACCGCGCTCCGTCAGCCCAACGGGCGCTACCACTTGTTGGTCGAAGACATTCCTGTGACCAACACCGGCGACCTCGAGCGCGACGTGGACACTGTGGTTGCCGCGTACACCGGGATTCTCGAGCGGCACATTCGTCTCGCGCCCGAGCAGTACTTCTGGCACCACCGTCGCTGGAAGCAGCAGCCCGCCGATACGGCGGCGGCGTTGCGAGATCCGGTGGGCGGGAAAGGATAGCGGGATTGGGAAGCGCAGCGCTTCCCCATTCCCTCGGAGTTTCCCATAGCCAGTGGCGTAACCCGCACCGTACTTTACGTCACCCTCCGCCCACGCTGTCGTGCTCATTCTCTTGTGGCGCCGGCTGCGCGCCGATCCGCGCGCCATGCTCGGCCTGGTGACCGTGATCGTGCTGGTGCTGCTCGCGGCGCTCGCGCCGTTGGTCGCGCGATACGATCCCACGGCGATCGATCTCGCGGGGCAGCTCCAGCGTCCGTCGCTCGCGCACTGGATGGGCACCGATTATCAGGGCCGCGACGTGTGGGCGCGCATCGTGTACGGCGCGCGCATTTCGCTCACGGTGGGCATCGTCTCGCAAGCCATCGCCCTCCTCCTCGGCGTCACACTCGGATTGGTGAGCGGATTCTACGGCCGCTGGGTGGACGAATCGATCATGCGCCTCGCGGACATCACGCTCGCGTTCCCGACGCTGTTGCTGCTCATCGCGATGGCGGCGGCGCTGCAACCGTCGCTGACCACGGTGTTCGTGACCATCGGCGTGGTGGGGTGGGCGGGCATGGCGCGCATCGTGCGCGGCCAGGTGCTCGTGACGCGCCAGCTCGAGTTCGTGCACGCGGCGCGTGCGTTAGGCGCGACGGACCGCCGCATCATCATCCAGCACCTCCTGCCCAACTGCGTGGCGCCCGTGATCATCGCCGCCACGTTGGGCATCGCCGGCGCCATCATGGCCGAGGCGGCGCTGTCGTTTCTCGGGTTGGGCGTCCAGCCGCCCACGCCGAGCTGGGGCGCGATGATCGCCGACGCGCGCGACCTCCTGCAGCTCCGCACCGCGCCGTGGACGTCGGTGTTTCCCGGCCTCGCCATCGGCGCGGCCGTCCTCGGCTTCAACCTGTTGGGCGACGCCTTGCGCGACGCCCTCGACCCCCGTTTCCTGGGCGCGCGCGAGCGCGCGCCGGCCACCGCCCAACCGGCATGACCTACGACGTCGCACGCCTGCGCGCGCAGGAGTTTCCGTGGACCGAGCGCGAGTCCACCATTTACCTCAACAACGCATCCACCGGCCCGCTCCCCGAGCGCACGGTGCGCGCGATGTCCGCGTTCAACGCCAAGCGCGCGCAGCCCTGGCGCCTAACGGACAAAGACGAGTTCGATACCGTGGCGCGCACGCGCGAGCTCGTGGCGAAGCTGATCCACGCGTCGCCGTCCGAAATCGCGTGCATGGTCAACACGTCGTACGGCATCAACGTCGCCGCGCGCGCGCTGCCGCTCAAGGCCGGAGACGTCGTCGTCGGGTTCGATCGCGAGTTCCCCGCGAACGTCTATCCGTGGATGGCGCTCGAGCGGCGCGGGATTCGCACCATGCGGCTCGCCACCGACGCGAACGGCGTTCCCGATGAGCGCGCGCTCATCGCTGCGTTGGACCATCCGCACGTCAAAGCAGTGGCCGTGTCGTGGGTGCAGTTCTCGACGGGATTTCGCACGGATCTCGCGACCATTGGCCGGTTGTGTCGCGAGCGCGGCATCTGGTTCGTGGTCGACGCGATTCAAGGGTTAGGCGCCGCCACGCTGGACGTCGCCGCGTGCCACATCGACCTGCTGGCGTGCGGCGGACAGAAGTGGCTGCTCTCGCCCTGGGGCTCCGGGTTTCTCTACGTGCGCGACGAGCTGGCGCGCACGCTCGAGCCGGACGTCGTCGGCTGGCTCGCGATGCGCGCGTCGTTGGACTTCTCGCGTCTGGTGGACTACGAGTTCGCCTACCACGACGACGCACGGCGCTTCGAGGTGATCACGCTCCCGTTCCAGGATTTCGCGGGCTTCAACGCGAGCCTCGAATTGATCCACGAGCTGGGACCGGCCGAGGTCGAGCGGGCGGTGAATGGGCTGGCGGATGTCGCCATCGAATGGGCCGAGGGCCGAACCGATGTGCGACTGGTGACGCCCGCCGATCGCGTGCACCGCGCCGGCGTCCTCGCGCTCAAGCCCAAGGATCTGGCCGGCGCGACCGAGCGCCTCACGCGCGCGCAGGTGTCGCACGCGGTTCGCGAGGGCTGTATCCGCCTCTCGCCGCACTGCTACAACACGAGCGAGGACGTGCTGCGGGCGCTCGCCGTCATGGTCGGAGAAGACGACTGATGCGGCTGGCCGTCGTCGTCGCGGCGCTCGCGTTCGGCGCGTCGGCGGCCGCCGCGCAGCGCGACTCCACGTGGCGCGATCACGACCGCGCCGCGCACACGGCATACACGAAGGGCGACTTTGCCGGGTTTCGCGCCGAGTTGTTGGCGGTGCGGCGCGAGATCGGGCCCTTGCCGGCGATCGACTACGACCTCGCCGTCGCCGAAGCGCGACTCGGCAACGGCGGCCGGGCGCTCGAATGGTTGGAAACGTTCGCCGACATGGGCCTCTTCCAGGACGTGGCCGCCGACTCGGATCTGGCGTCGGTTCGATCGTTGGGCGGGTACCCGCGCATCGTCCGGCAGTTGTCGGCCAACCTCGAGCCGGTCACGCGCGGCGCCGTCGCGTTCACGCTCGCCGACGCCGACCTCATCGCCGAGGACCTCGCGTACGACTCCGTTAGGCACCGGTTTCTCGTGTCGAGCGTGCATCGGCGCAAGATCGTGGCCGTCGACAGCGCGGGACACGCGTCGGATTTCACGCGGCCCGGCGCCGATTCCACGTGGGGGATGTTCGCCGTGCACGTCGATCCGGCGCGCCAGCTCGTGTGGGCCACCACCGCCGCGATCAACGCCGTCCAGGGATACCGCGCGGCAGATTCGGGCCGCTCGGCGCTGCTCGCCTACGACCTGGCCACCGGGGCGCTGCGCGCACGGCTCGAGCCCCCGGACGCGCATCGCGCGCATGTGTTAGGCGACATGACGATAGGCGCAGACGGCACCGTCTACGTATCCGACGCCGTGTCCGGCGCCGTGTACACGGCCGCGCCCGATGCGCGCGTCCTCGCGGTGCTCGTGCCGGCGGGCACCTTCACGTCGCCGCAAACGCCGGCGCTCTCCGCCGACGAGAAACGGCTCTTCGTCGCCGACTACGCGCGCGGCATCGCGGTGGTCGACCTCTCGACCAAGGCCGTGAGCTGGCTGCGTCACCCCGGCAACGTGGCGCTCGTGGGTACGGATGGACTCTATCGCGTGGGCAACACGCTGCTCGCGGTCCAGAACGGGACCACGCCTCACCGGGTGCTGCGCGTGCTGCTCGATACCGCGATGACGCGTGTGCTGGATGCGGAAGTACTGGAGCGCGCCAAGCCCGCGGTGAGCGACCCGACACATGGTGTGATGGTCGGCGACACCTTCTATTTCATCGCGCAGAGCGGCTGGGATCGCGTGAAAGATGACGGCACGCTCGCGCCGGCCGGCGCCAACGACGCGCCCGTCGTGCGGCGTCTCATCCTGCTGCCGTACCCGTAATCGCGCTCAGTCCTCCATGTGGAGCAGCGCGTAGTTCCGCGCGCCCTTCCTGAGCAGCACGTACGAACCGTGCAGGCACTGCTCCGGCACAACCGGCGCATCGCCCGATGCGCGCACGCCGTTCACCGTCACGCCGCCCTGTTGAATCGTGCGGCGCGCGTCGCTCTTCGAGGTCGCCAGGTGGGCCGAGACCAACGCATCCTGGAGGCCTAACGATCGGCCGTTGCCGTCCGCGCGCGCCCACTTGGCGTGTGCAAACGGGATCTCCGCCGCCAACGCCTCGAGCGCCTGCGCCGACAACGCCGACGGATCTCCGCCGCCGAACAAGAGCGCCGACACTTCCGCCGCCGTGCGCAACGCGTCGGCGCCGTGCACGCGCGTCGTCATGTCCTCGGCCAGTGTCCGTTGGGCGGATCGTCGCTCCGGGTGCTCCTGCGTCTCGCGGTCCAGCGACTCGATCGTCTCGCGATCGAGCAGCGTGAAAAATCGCAACCAGCGCGAGACGTCCCGATCGTCGGCGTTGATCCAGAACTGGTAGAACTTGTACGGCGACGTCATCGCCGGATCGAGGTACACCGCACCCGCTTCGGTCTTCCCGAACTTGGTGCCCGCCGCCGTGGTGACCAACGGAAGCGTGAGCGCGTGCGCGTCGTGACCGGTCACGCGGCGAATCAGCTCGATGCCGGCGGTGATGTTGCCCCATTGATCGCTGCCGCCGATCTGCAGCGTGGCGCCGTGCCGCTGGTGCAGCTGCAGGTAGTCGTACGCCTGGAGCAGCATGTAGCTGAATTCGGTGAACGAGATGCCGCCCTCGAGGCGCGCTTTCACCGACTCCTTGGCGAGCATGTAGTTCACGGTGAAGTGCTTGCCCACATCGCGCAGCATCTCGACCGCGCCTAACGGAAGCAGCCAGTCGGCGTTGTCGCCCATGATCGCCGCCGACGGACCCGTGAAGTCGAGGAACCGCGCCAACTGTGCACCGATCGCGCGGCTGTTCGCCTCGATGACCTCGCGCGTCTGCAGTTGTCGCTCGCTCGCCTTGCCGCTCGGATCGCCGATCATCCCGGTGCCGCCGCCCACGAGGGCAATCGGGACGTTGCCGGCGCGCTGCAGGTGCACGAGGCCCATCACCGGCACGAGACTCCCGACGTGCAAGCTCGCCGCGGTCGGATCGAAGCCGCAGTACGCGGTCAGGCGTCCGGCCGAGAGTGCGGCCTCGAGCCCGTCGGTGTGCTGGTAGAGCAGCCCGCGCCACGAGAGCTCGGCGAGCAGGGAAGTGGTCGGCATGCGGCAAAACTATGCGCGTCGCGCCCGGGTGTCACCTGCTCTCGGTCGTCGGCGAGTGCTCGAATTCGCCGCCAACGGGGTGAGTGGCGCGTTGACATATTTCTGTCTTAATCGTATGTCTTTATGTATGAGGACGACACTTCGCCTGAACGATGTGTTGCTGCGCGACGCCAAGCGCTTCGCCGTCGAAACGGGACGCACACTCACTGCCGTCATCGAGGACGCGCTGCGCGAAGCCTTGGCGCGGCGCTCACGTCGTGCCCCGCCGGCACCAACCCCGCTTCCGACCTATGGTCGCGGCGGCCTTCGCCCCGGCATCGACCTCGATGACAGCAGCGCGCTGAGAGACGCGGTGGACGGCACCTGATGGTGCTGCCCGACGTCAACGTGCTCGTCTATGCCCACCGACGCGATGTCGACCGGCACGCCGAGTACCTCGACTGGCTGAATCACGTGACGAGCGGCGCGAGCGCCTTTGCTGTCGCGCCGCTCGTGCTCCGCGGTTTTCTTCGCGTCGTCACTCACCCACGCGTCTTCACAACCCCGACGCCGCTCGCGAAGGCGATCGAGTTCGTCGACCAGCTGCGCGCGCGCCCCTCCTGCATCACCCTCGAAGCCGGGACACGTCACTGGGACATTTTCGTCGACCTGTGCCGCCGCACGGGCGCCAAAGGCAACCACGTGCCCGATGCGTACCTCGCCGCACTCGCAATCGAAAGCGGCAGCGAGTGGCTCACCACCGATCGCGGCTTCGCGCGGTATCCCGGTCTCCGGTGGAGACACCCGCTCGACTGACTCGCGTACCATGTTCGAACAACACATTGCGTTGCCGGCTCCATGAGCGACGGTTAGCTTGCCGTTCTCGCCCTCATCATTCGCATTGTCTCTCTCTGATTTCGGCGTGAGTCACGCCGTCGCGCGTACTCACCGCTCAACCGATGCCAGGCCGGCAGTCCGCTCGGCGTAAGCCGTCGCGCGTAAGGCGGCCGCTGCTGCTCGCCGCAACCTTCGCGGTGACGTTCCTGGCCGGCTTCGCCTACGCGTCGTGGACGCTCGTGTGTCGCGGCAGCGCATGCCCCGATCCGCGCCAGCTCGACGCCTTCCAGCCGCACCAAACGTCCAAGCTGTACGCCGACGACGGACGCTTCGTGGCCGAGCTCGGACTCGAGCGCCGCACACTCGTGCCGCTCGCAGAAATTCCCAAAACGGTGCAGCAAGCGTTCGTCATCACCGAAGACAAACGCTTCTATCAACACCATGGCATCGACTGGATCCGCGTCGCCGGCGCCGCGGTGCACAACGTGGGCGCGGGCGCGTACGCGCAGGGCTTCTCGACGCTCACCATGCAGCTCGCGCGGAACATTTTCAGCGAGAAGATCAGCCGCGAAAAAACGCTCACGCGCAAAATCAAAGAAGCCAAAGTCGCGCGCGAGATCGAGCGGCTCTATCCCAAGAGCAAGATCCTCGAGCTCTACCTGAATCAGATCTACCTGGGCAACGGCGCGTACGGCGTCGAGACGGCGTCGCAGCGCTACTTCGGCAAATCGGTGCGCGATCTGAATCTCGCCGAAGCGGCCACGCTCGCGGGATTGCCGAAAGCGCCCGAGCGCTACAACCCGCGCCGCTTCCCGGAACGCGCGATTCAGCGGCGCAACACGATCATCGAGCTCATGCGGCGCGCGGGCGTCGTGAGCGCCGAAGATGCCCAACTGGCGCGCGCGTACCCGTTGCGTCTCGCGCGCAAGGAAGAATCCGGCGAGCTCGCGCCGTATTTCGTGGAGTGGGTACGCCGCCAACTCGAGGACCAGTTCGGCGAGAAGGTGTACACCGACGGCCTCAAGGTGTACACCACACTCGATGTCGACCTCCAGTCGGCGGCCGAGCGCAATCTCGAGAAGCAGCTGCGCGCGATCGAGGCAGGGAAATACGGCGCATTCAAGCACACCACGTTCGAGCAATACACCGCGCGGTCGGCGTCGGGGCAGAGCGACGCCGCGAACTCGCCGTACCTGCAGGGTGCGTTCGTCGCGGTCGATCCGCGCACGGGTGCGGTGCGCGCGCTCGTCGGCGGTCGCGACTTCGACGACTCCAAGTTCGACCGCGCGACGCAGGCGCTCAGGCAACCCGGCTCCACGTTCAAGCCGGTGGTGTACGCGACGGCGATCCACAACGGATTGCCCACGAGCTACCTGCTCGACGATTCGCCGCTCATCGTGCCGCAGCCCAACGGAACCGAGTGGACGCCGCAGAACTACGACCTCAAGTTCGAGGGCATCATGCCCATGCGGCGGGCGTTGTACCGTTCGCGCAACCTGGCCACCATTCGGTTAGGCATTCAGCTGGGCGAGCAGAACGTCATCGCCATGGCGCGCCAGTTGGGCATCACGACGCCCATTCCCCCGTATCCATCCATCCACATCGGGTCGGCCGACGTGTACCCGCTCGAAATGATCTCGGCGTACACGACGTTCGCCACGTTGGGCGTGCGCGCCACGCCGTTCGGCATCACGCGCGTCGAAGACGCGAGCGGGCACGTGATCTTCCAGGCGAACCCGCAGCGCTACGTCGTGCTCTCGCCCGAAGAAGCGTGGCTCATGGTCGACATGATGAAGGATGTGGTGCGCCGCGGCACGGCGGCATCCATCTGGGCGTCCGGATTTCACATTCCGGCCGGCGGCAAGACCGGCACGACCAACGACTATTCCGACGTCTGGTTCATCGGCTTCACGCCCGACCTCGTGGCCGGTGTGTGGATGGGCTTCGACCGCCCGCAGAAAATCATGTCGGACGCCCAGGGTGGCCGCCTCGCCGCGCCCGCGTGGCTCGGCTTCATGAACGAGGTGTACGCGCGGCGTCCCGATCCACCGGACTGGCCGCGCCCCGAGGACATCATTTCGCGCGACATCGACTGGACGACGGGCCTGCTGCGGAATCCGTTCTGTCCGGACAGCGACGTCACCACAGAGTACTTCATTCCGGGCACCGAGCCGACGCGCGAGTGCGACGTACACTCGCCGCTCACGGCGCAGCCCAACCCGATGTCGCACCCGTGAGCTGGCAGCCGCTCGACTGCCACGCCCACACAACGATGTCCGACGGCGCGCTCGACGTGGCGGAGCTCGTGACCGCCGTGCGCGGCCGCGGCGTTAGGCCAAGCGTCGCCGACCACATCTCGCGCGACGTGAAGGGCGCGATCGCGAGCGTCGATGGTGTCCGCGAGTATCTCGACACGCTCGACGGGTTTCCGGTCGCGCGCGGCGGCGAATTCTGTTGGCACGATTCGCTCTGGCGCGAGATTCCGCCCGCCTTGGCCGCGCGCTTCACGCACCACATCGGCTCCCTGCACGCCGTGTATCTGCCCGGCATCGAGCTGCCGCTCAACATGTTCTCGCGCCGGTTTCCCGAGGGGCTGGACCCGGATACCTACATGGAGGCGCATCTCGCGTCGTTCGAGCGATTCGCGCGCGAGATGCCCGTGGACATTCTGGCGCACCCCACGTTGCTGCCGTTGTCGCTGCGCGACCATCCGCTCGAGAAGCTGTGGACCGAGCCGCGCGAGGAGCGCGCGGTGGAGGCGTTGTACCGCGGGGGGATCGCATTCGAGGTGTCGTCGCGCTATCGCCCGCACGTGCGCTTCGTGCGGCGCGCGTTCGAGCGCGGCGTGCGCCTCTCACTCGGCTCCGACGGGCACCAGCCGGATCAGGTGGGCGACATCTCGTTCTCGATCGCGCTCACGCGCTCGATCGGCGTGCCCGACGACCAGCTGTACGATCCGGCGGTACACGGCTCGCGTCCATGGCGCGTCTGATGCCTAACGCAAGCCGATGAAGCGCTACCACGCGCGGTGGGTCGTGCCGATCACGGCGCCGTCGATTCGTGACGGCACCGTCGTGGTGGATGGACGCCGCATCGCGTACGTCGGCCCGCGCGCGTCGGCGCCCGCCGGCGAGGATGTGGACCTCGAGGACGCGGTGCTGTTGCCGGGGCTCGTCAACGCGCACACGCACCTCGAGCTCACGGCGTTCCGGGGCCTCATGCCCGATGTGCCGTTCCGCGACTGGATCGTGCGCCTGCAGATGGCGAAGGTGACGGTGATGAACCCCGACCGCTACCTCGATGCCGCCCGGTTAGGCATTGCCGAAGGCGTGCGCGCCGGCGTCACCACGTACGCGGACACGTGCGATTCGGGCGTCGCGCTCGCGGCCATGTGCGAGATGGGTGTCCGCGGGATCATGTATCAGGAGGTGTTTGCGCCGTCTGCCGAGGAGGCGCGCGTCGCCGAGGCCATCGCCGGATTGCGGCGCCGCCTCGCGGAGCTCGAGCCGCGACAGACGCCGCTCGTTCGGCTTGGCGTGTCGCCGCACGCGCCGTACACGGTGAGCGACCCGCTGTTTTCGTTTGTCGCGCGCGCGGGATATCCGGTGGCGGTGCACATCGCCGAGAGCGAGGCCGAAACGCGGTTCGTGCGCGACGGCGAGGGCCCCTTCGCCGATGGGTTGCGCAGCCGCGGCATTCCCGTCGCGCCTCGCGCGCGATCCCCCATCGCCCTCCTCGGCGCGTTAGGCGTGCTCGACGCGCGGCCGCTGCTCATCCACGCCGTGCGCATCGATGATGCGGACATCGCGATGATCGCCGCCGCACGCGCCACGGTGGCGCACTGTCCCGTGTCCAACGCAAAGTTGGGCCACGGCGTTGCGCCGCTGGACACGCTGCTCGCCGCGAACGTCGCCGTCGGGTTGGGTTCGGACTCGATGGCCGCCAACGATCGCATGGATCTGCTCGAGGAGGCGCGCGCGGCCACGCTGGCCCAACGGACGCGCACGGGCCGCCCGGATGCGATCGCGCCGCGCGATGCCCTCGCCCTCGCCACGATCGGCGGCGCCCGCGCGCTGGGCGTCGCCGATCGGATCGGGTCGCTCGAGGTGGGCAAGGAGGCGGACCTGGCCGCGTTCCCGCTCCCGGCGGGATTCGGCGACGCGAACCCCGAGGCGGCCGCGGTGTTTGCGTTAGGCGGCACGCCCGCGCGGCTCGTGACGGTGGCGGGCGTGCTGCACGCCGTGGATGGCCGGGTACTCACCGGCGATCGCGCCGTGCCAGAGCGCGTGCGCGAGACCGCCTCGCGCCTGGCCGCGCACCTCGCCGGCGCTGACGCCTAACGCCTAACCGACATCAGTTGGCCGCGCGGTTGGTCCAGATCACCACCACGCCGCACGCGGACGACCCCGCTTTGTACTCGGGCGGGATGGTCGAGGCGCCGTCGTACACCTCGATCGCCACGATGTCGCCGGGATGGAAGTACGCGTCGGGACTGTTCTGCATGTCGAACGGCACGCCGTCCACGTAATACTCCACCGGACAGATGCCCGCGTGATTCAAGTCGGAAAACCGCGAGCGAAGCATCTGCACGAGCGGCGGTCCGCCGGAGTCGGGTACCACCAACTGCACGCCGCGCGCGCGGCGCAGAATGTCCGTCACCCGCGACGCGTGCAGCGAATCGATCGCCGCTTTACTGAAAAACGTGGCGCCCGGATACTGTTGCGCTTTGCGCCGTAAGGCGAATGCATCCGGCAGGTGAGCCTGTACACGCACAGTGTCGAGTGTCGTCGTCGCCGCGCGCAGGGTGAGCGTCATGGTCGTGGTCGAATTCGGGTGCAACACGACCGCGAGCCGGGTCGGTAAGAAGCCGATGCGCTGCACCCGCGCGTCCCAGCTGCCGCCCGGCAGCTTTCCCAATCGATAACGTCCCCGTTCGTCGCTCGTGGACGTGCCCGGCACGCCGACGAGCTCGACCTGCGCGTTCGAAAGCGGATGTCCCTCCACGTCGCTGACGACGCCCACGAGCGTCGCCGTTCGTCCGGCCTGGCTCGAGACGACCGAATCCGAACCGAGCGCGATGGTCAAATCCTGTCGGACCAGGTGCTGCCCCGCCACATACACGCTGAGAACGCCGCTCGTGCGATGTCCGGCCGCCGCCCGCATCATCACGAGCAGATCGCCCGAAACGCCGCACACCGCATACGACCCATCCGCCGACGTCACTGCCGGCACGACATGTCGCTCCTCGACGAGCACTTTCTTTACCACGTTGAGCTCAGTCCACGAGAGCGTGACGGTCGCTGCCGCAACCGGTGCGCCGTTCGCGGCATCACGCACCGTGCCCACGACGATGCTCTGTCCGCCCGCCGCTCGGCTCGCCGGACACATCGCGTCGAGCAAGGTCGACACGGTCGGCACGAAGAGCGCGACCGTGTCCACGGCGCCCTCGCGCACGGAGACTGCTTGTGGGTTAGGCGTTATGCCGATCGCGTCGAGCTCGGGCGACTCGAACGCCAGGCGGTACGCGCCGGCGGGAACCGAGTCGAAGACGAAGCGGCCTTGCGCGTTCGTCGTCACCGACAGCCGCGTCCCGATGAGGAACACGGACGCTTCGCCTAACGGCTTGTCGTCGAGGCTGTCGAACACGACGCCGGTGATGCGGCCTGGCCTCGTTGGCGCCTGCTGCGCGCCCGCGCGGACGGCCATCATGAGAAAAAGGCCCCACACCAACAGCGGCCACATCGACCAGCGCTTCGGCCTCGCGTTCATCGCTGCGCCTCGCACGTCGCCAGCTGTGAATTGCATGCGAACTGCACGCGCCGCAAGCGGATCGCAACCCACACCTCGGGCGCGCCAGCGTTTGCCTTGAATGCCACCCTATTCCCCGTCACGGTGGCGACGCATTATCATAGTGTATTGTTGACTTTCTCTCACCAGCCCTTTCGATGGCCGACAGCAGCATTAACGGACGCACGACCAAGATATGGCGGGACGGCCAGTTAGTCCCTTGGGATGACGCCACGATCCACGTGATGAGCCACGTGGTGCATTACGGATCGTGCGTGTTCGAGGGCATCCGCTGTTACGACACACCAGCCGGCCCGGCTGTGTTCCGCCTGCCCGATCACATCCGCCGCCTGCACGACTCGTGTCGCATCTACCGGATGCCGATGCGCCACAGCGTCGATGCGCTGGTCCAGGCGTGTCTCGACACGGTGTCGGCCAACGATGTGCGCGCCTGCTATCTCCGCCCGGTTGCGATTCGCACGGGCGAGCAGATGGGGGTGTACCCGGTGGACGTGCCGGTCGAGACCTTCATCATCGCCTGGCGCTGGGGCAGCTACCTGGGCGACGACGCGTTGGCTAACGGAGTGGATGTCTGCGTGTCGAGCTGGCGGCGTGCCGCGCCGGATACGTTCCCGTCGTTGGCGAAAGCCGGCGGCAACTACCTCAACTCGCAGTTGTCCAAGACCGAAGCGAGGATGGACAAGTACTCCGAGGGCATCATGCTCGACTCCTTCGGGTACGTGGCCGAGGGAAGCGGGGAGAACTTGTTCCTCGTGCGTGACGGCATCGTGTACACGTCGGGACTATCGTCAGGTATCCTGAGCGGCATCACGCGCGATTCCGTGATGCGTATCGCGCAGGACTTGGGCTACGAGGTTCGGGAGCAGACGCTGCCTCGAGAAATGCTCTACATTGCGGACGAGCTCTTTTTCTCCGGTACAGCGGCCGAGCTCACGCCGATCCGATCGGTCGATCGCATTCAAGTCGGAAGCGGCAAGCCCGGTCCGATCACGCGAGCGATTCAGGAGCAGTTCATGGGTATTGCCACCGGTCGTATCGATGACCGGTATGGTTGGTTGACGCCGTTGCCCGTGGCAGTGGAGGCCGAGCGCTAGTGCGACCGCGCACTCGAATGGTACGGGTGTCGGCAAAACGATTGTGGGGCGCCGAGTTACGGTGCTTTGTCGGTCTCGTCAGTGTAACAGAGGGCGTAGCGCCGCGGCAATCGCGGCGCGATGCGACTCGCGGCGTGTCACGCTAGAAGACCCGCTCCCGCCCTGACGACCGTGGCGGGAGTTTTTCGTAGGTAAGAGGGGGAGGGTTCCGTGGTCGTCGGTTGTCTGGCGCTCAATGCTTCGTTCGAGCCACTCACCATGGTTCCGATGCGGCGCGCCTTGCGACTCGTCCTGGATGGCAAGGCGGAAATCATCGAGGCCGATGCGGGTCGCTTCGTGCACTCGGAGCGCCTGACGATGCCGCGCCCGGCGGTGATCCGGTTGGTCCGGTTCATCCATGTCCCGCGCCGGTTCCGTCGCCAGGTGACGAACACGTTCCTGTTCGCGCGCGATCGCTACCGTTGTCAGTACTGCGGTCGCACAGCGGCCGAGCTGCGTCCGCGGGAGTCGCTCACGCGCGACCACCTGATTCCGATGTCGCGCGGCGGCACGAATGACTGGACCAACGTCGTCACCGCGTGTTCGCCGTGCAACACGCGCAAGGGCAATCGCATGCCGGAGGAGATCGGCATGCACCCGCTCAGCGCGCCGGTCGAGCCGCACTTCGTGCACTTGAGTTGGGCCGTGCGGCGTCTCACGCCCACGCAGTCGAAGTACATCAAGCTGTTCTACGGCGAGGACACGCTGCACCAGCTGGAGTTGCTCGAGTCGGGCCATCCGGTGCGGCGGTCAAGGACGTTGCTGGCGTAGGCGGCGCGCGTCGCAGACTCCAAGGGAAGAGGGAAGCGCTCGCTTAAGCTCGCTGTGGGAAGCGCCGCCGCTTCCCCCAGCGCAGCGCTTCCCCCCAGCGAGCTTAAGCGAGCGCTTCCCTCTTCCCCAACGCCTAACGGCAGACCAAGTTCAGTAGCGTCAATTCACGGGCGGTATTCCCTCGTCCTCGCGTCATAGTGCCGTTGTTTGCCGCCCAGGACACGCGTGATCAGCGTGGTCACGCCGCGTCCTAACGCGGTCCCCGGGTTCCGGTCGCCGTGCACCGCCGGCGTCAGCTCGCCGTGCAGCCATCGCTCAACTTCGTCGAGGTCGTTCACCGACAGCATCTCGACGTCGAGCGTGCAGATCCAGTAGTAGCGGTTGCGATCTCCGGGTTTCGGCGCGGCTATGGTGGGCGTGAACGGTTTGGCCAACGCCGCGTTCACGTCTTTCATTGCGCCTAACGACCCGAGCGACGTCGCGCGGTCGGCCTCGATGCGCGTCGCGCTGTAGCGCCGCTCCAGCGGGTTGTACCGCACGATCACATCCCACTCGGCGTGCCGCTGCAGGTTGTCGAACAAACCGCCGGCCTGCCACAACTCGAGACGATAGTGCAGGCGCGCCGGAAATCCGCTGTGCAACAGCTCATCGAGGCTGCGATCATCCAACACGTTCACGGCGCTGACCTCGGGCACCATCGCGTCGGTCGCGGTTTTGGGGAGTGCGACGACCAGGCGCGCATCGCGCTGCGCCGCGAGCGGCACCGCGATCGAGAGCAAGAGTGCAGTCAGCCACGCGAGCCGCACGTGTCAGAAGCGGTGCCGGAGACGGACGACCACGTTGAGCGGATTCGCCCAGTCGGTCACCGATTTCGCGACGAAGATGCCGACAACCTCGGCGTCGAGGCCCAAGCCGAAGTCCGCTTTGTAGCTGCGGAGCGGAAAGGCGCTCGCGTCCTCGACGCCGCCCCCGGGCGCCGGCGCGTGCAGGAGCCATCCGCGACCCGCGTCCGTGAACACCACCCACTGGAGCGGATGATAGAACGTCCAGCTCCACCCGCCGCTGCCGCCGCCGAACAGATGGAGGTGCAGATCGCCGCGATACTCGACCTGCGCGAGGAGCACGCGGTCGCATTGGGCCGGTGTCCCGGGAATGTTCTGTCCGGCGCTGCACGACATGACGTCCTGCTCGCCGGCCAGCGGCTGGCGGAAGTCGTAGCCGGGCAGGGAGCCGAACCCGCCTAACGATAACCGCCGCTCCAGCGGCAGCGGGTCTCCGCCTAACCAGCCGCCCGCGAACAGCCTGAGGTTGAGCTGCGATTCCGGCGACAGGCGGTTGTATCGGCGCAAATCGAGCTCGCCGCGCGTGTACGCCACGGATACCGGCTGCCCATCGGGCGACGGCAGCCGCGCGATCGTCGACGCCGGTCCGAGCACCACGTGGTTGCTGAACCCGTGCTCGACCTCCGCCGCCACGAGCCAGCCCGTCCACGGATTGTCGCGATCGTTGCGCGTGTCGTAGCGCACGTCGGCCGTGGCCAGCGTGAACGTGCCCGCGTCGAGCACCGGGTTGGGGCGCCACACGCCATCGCCGCGGAACAGGGTCCACGGATCGCGCGTCGCCCTGGGCTGCCAGCGTTCGCGTCCCAGGCCTAACGTGAGCGACAGCGTGGGCCCGTCGCGGAGCGCGATGTAGCCGCGCGCGCCTTTCCGATTGTAGTAGTCGCGGTAGTCGCGCCGGAGCAGGAACGACGCCAATCCGATTTCGGAGTCCTTGAGCTGCCAGCTTTCCACCGGCGCCACCTCGTCGAGCGCTTCGACGCCGAACGCCACGCCGCGCGTGTAGCCAAGCTGCATCTCGGCCTGCACATCGTAACCGAGGTTGTCGGCCTTCCACGCGAAGTGGTCGGCCGACCGGTAAATGCCTAACGCCTGGACGCTGAACGGGCCGAGCGACGAATTCTGCCGGATCGTCGGGCCCAGAATCACCGGCAACCCTTCCACGCGGTTGTACGTGCCGCTCCGCAGCACCACGCGGTTGTGCGTGCGGAGATGCCGCCGCTTCCAGTCGCGGAACCAGTTCGCGAGTCCCTGCGACTCGTCGCGGAGCGCCACCACTTGGTCGCCTTCCAATCGGTAGGGAAGACGCGGTTTGTAGATCGTGATCGCGCCGCTCACTGTCGTGCTGTCGGCCCCGTCGACGGATCCGCCTGTCACGACGAGCTGGCTGTCCACGCGGGCGCCGTGGAGCAGCGTCACGTCGCCGTTGATCACGACGACGCGACCCGACACGTGTCCGCCGATCACCAGCGGCGCATCGAGAACGGCGACGTTCCCCGGGATGGTTTGGTCCTGCGCGATGGTCGTGGCCTTTGTCGCGCGGAGCGCCGCAGGCTGGTTATAGAGGAACGCCACCGCCGCCGCGTCGTCGTAGGACAACGAGTCGACGTGCTGCGCGGTGTCGGCCGCTTGCGCGCTCGCGCGGGCGCCCGCGAGCGCGCACAGCAGCGCGCAGGCGGCGGCCATCCACGGTCGCGTCACGACCCGCCGCCCCAGTCCACGCCTAACCGACGCATCCGGCGGTAGAGATTCGGGCGGTCGGTCTGAAGGCGGCGCGCGGCGTCGGTGACGTTGCCGTCGGTCATCGAGAGCGCGCGCTGGATGAGCAGGCGCTCGTATTCGTCGAGGGCATCGTTCAACGGTCGATCCAGCTGCGCCGCGTCCGGTGGTGCGTTAGGCGAGGGCGCCGTGTCGGCCTCGACGCGCAGCACCTGGGCCACGTCCGCCGCGCGCACGTCGGCGCCGGCGTGGAAGATCGCGAGCCGCTCCACGATGTTCGCCAGCTCGCGCACGTTGCCCGGCCACCGATGCCGCGTGAGCAGGGCCAGCGCGTCCTCGCTCCACGTGGGCGCCGGCCGCCCGCTCCGCGCACGGTACACCGCCGAGAAGTGCAGCACGAGCGGCGTGATGTCCGACGGACGCTCGCGCAGCGGCGGCAGTGCTAACGGGATCACGTTGAGCCGGAAGTAGAGATCTTCGCGAAAGGTGCCGTCGCGCGACGCGCGCTCCAGATCACGGTGTGTCGCCGCGATGATGCGCACGTCCACCGGGATCGGCTTCACGCCGCCCACGCGCTCGATTTCGCGCGCCTCGATCGCGCGCAGCAACTTGGCTTGCGCTTCCGCGCCCAGATCGCCCACCTCGTCCAGCAGCAACGTTCCCGTGTCCGCGAGCTCGAACCGGCCGATGCGCCGCTCGAGCGCGCCCGTGAACGCGCCGCGCTCGTGGCCGAACATCTCGCTCTCGATGAGGTCGCGCGGAATCGCGGCGCTGTTCACGCGCACGAAGGGCCGCGCGTGGCGCGCGCTCAACCGGTGAATCGCGGCCGCGACCAGCTCCTTGCCCGTCCCCGATTCGCCCGTGATCAGTACGCGCGAGTCCGACGGCGCCACGCGCTCGATGAGCTCGCGCACGCGCGCCATGGCCGGACTCGTGCCCACCATCTCGCTCGTTAGGCCGATATCTTCGCGCAGCGCGCGCGCCTCGCGCCGCGCGTGGCGCAGCTCGAGCGCCGACCGCAGCGTGAGCAGCACGCTTTCCGGCGTCAGCGGCTTCTCGAGAAAGTGAAACGCACCGAGCTTCGTCGCCTTCACCGCGTCGGCGAGCCCGGCGCGCCCGCTCATCATCACCACCGGCACGTCGGGCAGCTGCTCGCGCAACCGCGTGAGCGTCGCCATGCCGTCGAGCTCGCCGGGCATCATGAGGTCGAGCAGAATCGCGTCGGGCTCGCGCTCCGACGCCAACGCCGCGCCGTGCACGCCGGAGCTCGCGTCGCGGGTGGTGTAGCCTTCGCCGATGAGCAGCGCCGACACCATCCGGCGCAGGTTGGGCTCATCGTCGATGATGAGGATCTCCCCCAGTGGCGTCATCTCGGCGCGCTACCGCGCGTCGCTGCTGCCCGGCGCGCGCGACGGCGCATTCACCGGCACGCCGCCCGCCCTGTTCGCGGGAAGCGCGTCCGGCGCCCGCTCCGACAGCAGCCTCGTGGTGAACCGCTGCCCCTCGGAGATGCGCTCGATCTCCACCGCCATCGAGTCGATGGCCTGCTCCATACGAGTCAGCCGCTCCGTTAGATCGTTAGGCAACGCCTTCGGATCGATGCCGCGTTCCATGCGCTTCGCATGCGCCCGGGCGAGCGGAAGACCGACCGCGATCGCGATGACCATGACCATGGCGCTGACCGGCACGATGACATCAGGACCCACGGATCGTTTCCTCCAGCGCCGGCTCCGCCGGCGTCTCGTTGATGGGCAGCACGAAGCGAATCTCCGTGCCTTCGCCGGGACGGCTCGTCGCATCCACCGTCCCGCCATGCGCCAGCACCGTCTGGCGCGCGATCGCCAACCCCAACCCCGTGCCACCCGGTTTCTGCGTCACGTACGGATCCCAGATTTGTGCGAGCTGTTCCGGCGCGATGCCGCACCCGGTGTCGCGCACGCTCAGCTCCACGGCATCGCGCACCGCGCCGCCGCCATTCGCGTGGCCACGCGCAACGCGCACCTCCACGTCGCCGCCGTCGCGACACGCGTCCACCGCGTTCATCAACACGTTCGACAACGCCCGCGCCAGCGCATCGTAGTGGCCCGTCACGAACGGAACGTGCTCGTCCACGAGCACGTGTACCGCCACGCGATCCGTCGCAATCGCGCGCGCGGCGTACCGCGCGAGCTCACCCACGTCGACCGATGCCGGCGGACCCTCGGGCAGCCGCCCGAACTGCGCGAAGTTGCGCGCCATCTCCTCCAGCCGCCGCGACTCCGTTTCCAACACATCCACTACGTCGGCAAGCCTGGGATCGGCGTCACGCTTGAGGCGCGCGACCGCCAATCGAATGGGCGTGAGCGGATTCTTGAGCTCGTGTGCGACGCGGCGCGCCGTCTCCCGGAACGCCTCGAGCCTGCTCGCCTCGCGGTCGCGCTCCCGCGCCGCCTCGAGGTCAGACGCCATCGCGCGCATGCGTTGGCGCAACAGTTCGAACTCCGGCGCACCGCGACGCGGCGGACCCGCCGGCAACGGCTCGCCTCGTGCAATGTGGTCCGCCCACGCCACGATCTCGCCGAGCGGTCGGCTCAACTGCCGGCTCAGGTGTCCAGCCACGCGCGATGCCAACAACGCGACGAGCAGCGAACCGATCAACGCCGTGACGATCACGAGCACCACGACGCGCGACGTCAAATATCCCACGCGCTTCGCCTGTACCAGCGAGGCGGCCAGCTCGCGCTCGTGCGCATCGACCGCGGCGCGCTCGGAGCTCGTGAGCGGCGCCGCGCGCGCCGCTTCGATCGCGCGCCGCCCCGTGTTCGCCACGTTGTCCCATGCTTTGCTCGCGCTGAGCACCGGCAGCGTGCGACTCACCGCGATCGCCCCGCCAACCATCAACACCGTGGACGGGACTACCGCGAACAGCACCAGGTACAGGAGTACGCGCGTGCGAAACGTGAAGCGACTCACGATCTCCTCGCTCGAGCCTTGAGACTCGGGGCACATCGTGTCCGACCGAGAGGAAACTAACCGCAGGAAGCTCGGCGCTCGATGCCGAACAGCACGATTTCTCTCCGCGGAGCCGGCAGGCCAGCGTCTACCCGCCTCGGGTAACCAGCTATAGATTAACGCAATCGTGATCCGCCCCTTAGTCGAAGACTGATGTCGACCTCGTGGACCCTCGCACGCACGTTTGCAACGCGCGCTGAGGAGCACCCCGATCGTGCCATGTTGATCGCGGCCGATCGCACGTGGTCCTACGGGCAGGTGGATGCGAAGGCCACGGCACTCGCCGCGGCGTTGGGCGAGTTGGGTATCGAAGCGGACGACCGCATCGCGATCGTCATGCCCAACTGGCCCGAGTGGGTGATCACCCTCCTCGCTGCCGCGAAACTTGGCGCGACGGTTGTTCCGCTCAACGCTCGACTCAGCTATCACGAGCTCAAGTACCAACTGCGGCACGCCGAGGTGTCCGCGGTGTTTGCGGCGGAACGACACGGCGGCATCGACTACCTCCAGATCTTCGAGGACATCATCGCCGAGCTGCCGGATCTGCTCTACCTCGTCACCGTCGGTGATGAGGAGTTGTGGTACGACGACAGGATCTTCCGCTTCGAGGATCTCTTGTCGAGTGGAGAAGGTCGTGCGCTCCCGCCGCGCGCGGAGGTCGATGACGATTCCGACCTCGCTCTGTTGTACACGTCGGGCACGATGGGCAAACCGAAAGGCGTGCGACTGTCTCACCGGAACATTCTCGAAACCGCAGTGCGTACCGGTGAAGCACTCGAGATGGATCCCGCCGATCGCGTGCTCGTCTCGGTTCCGTTGTTCACGATCTTCGGCTTCAGCATCGTCGTCGGTACGCTCGCCGCGGGTGCGACGGTGGTCTTGCTCGACACCTTCGACGCGGACCGCGCGATCGAGCTGCTCAGGCGCGAAGCGGTCACCGTGATGCACGGCGTGCCCACGATCTACCACCTGATCATGCGGTCGCCCGGGTTCGATCCCGGCGCGTTTCCGCATCTCCGCACCGGTGTCGTTGCCGGCGGTCCGGTCCACGAAGATCTCGTGCGCCGCATTCGCCGGTGGTGCGATGTGCAGGTGGCCTACGGCCTCACCGAGACGGGGCCGACGGTGACGATCACCCGCTTCAACGATCCCGACGACAAGCGCCTGACGACAGTCGGTCGCCCGTTGTCGGGTGTCGAGATCAAAGCGGTCGACTTCGTCACCGGTGCGCTGCACGGCCCCGAAGCAGTCGGCGAAATCGCCGTGCGGGGCCCGAATGTGATGCAAGGCTATGCCCGCATGCCCGCGGAGACTGCCCGGTCGTTCTCCCCGGAAGGCTTCTTCCTCACCGGTGATCTCGGCATCATCGACGAAGACGGCTACTTGCGGATTGTTGGGCGCACCAAGGAGACCATCGTGCGCGGTGGATATCAGATCTACCCGCGCGAAGTCGAAGATCTCTTGCGTGCGCACCCAGCGGTCGACGACGTCTGCGTGATCGGTGTTCCCCATGATGTCATGGGCGAGCTGGTCTGCGCGTGCGTCGTGCCAGTGGAAGGCGCGGTCATCACCGGCGACGAATTGAAGGATTTCGCCCGCGACACGATGGCCGACTACAAACTCCCTGATCTCGTCCGCTTCTTCGATACTTTCCCGATGACCGGGAGCGGGAAGGTGAAGCGGCGAGAGCTCGAGCGCACGGTGTCGCTCGAATACACTGCCACGATAGGAAGCTCATGAACTCACGCAACATTCGATCGGGACCGTCCCGGGGCCCGATCACTCCCGTGCATCGGGGACCGCAAGCGATGGCGGCGCAATCGTTCGGCGCGCCGCCGTTCGTGCATGCGCCTAACGCTGCGCTCCTCATCGATTTCGACAACGTGACGATGGGGATTCGGTCCGACCTGGGACACGAGCTGCGCAATCTGCTCTCGTCGGACATCATCAAGGGCAAGGTCGCGGTGCAGCGCGCGTACGCCGACTGGCGGCGCTACCCGCAGTACATCGTGCCGCTCACCGAAGCCTCCATCGATCTCATCTTCGCGCCGGCCTACGGCTCGTCCAAGAAAAACGCGACCGACATCCGGCTGGCGATCGATGCGCTGGAGCTCGTCTTCACGCGGTCCGAGATCGGCACGTTCATCCTGCTGTCCGGCGACTCGGATTTCTCGAGTCTCGTCGTCAAGCTCAAGGAGTACGGCAAGTACGTGATCGGCGTCGGCATTCGCGAGTCGTCGAGCGATCTGCTCGTGATGAATTGCGACGAGTACTACAGCTACAACGCGCTCGCCGGTCTCGTGAAGTCGGGTGAAGACGAACAGGTCTCGCGCGACCCATGGGAGCTGGTGGTCGAAGCGGTGTCGCGCATGAAGCGGAACGGCGACGTGATGCGCGCCGACCGCTTGAAGCAAGTCATGCAGGACATCGACAATTCGTTCGACGAGAAGAACCTCGGCATGGCGAAGTTCTCGCGGTTCGTCACCGAGGCGGCCCAACGGGGGCTGCTCAAGCTGACGAAGCTCGAGAACGGGCAGATGGAAGTGGACGTGACGGCCGAGGGCGCCGCCGCCGCGGCGCCTCCGGCGCCGCGGGCGGCCGCGCCCTCTGGCCTAACGGAGGAGCGCGCGAA
>DATEKK010000198.1:0-104170 GCA_035277485.1 Gemmatimonadaceae bacterium | reverse complement strand
TGAACGCGGGCGCGCCGAAGACGCGCACGATGCCGGACCGGTGGACGATCGTGACGGCCGACGGCTCGCGGTCGGCGCACTTCGAGCACACGGTGGCGATCACGGACCGGGGGCCGAGGGTCCTGACGCGGCGGTCGGCCTGACGGAGAGGGAATGGGGAAGCGCTCGCTGATGCTCGCGCTTCCCTTTTCCCTCACCTAGTGAACGCCGTCGGAATTTCTGATAGCAGAGGAGACTGCGTCCGGTCGCACGAACGCCACCTGGTGGGCTTCCTCGTTCTGGGGAACGCGGATTGGGCGGATTGAACGGATCTTGGGAACGTTTAGTTGCTCCTGATCTGCATCCGCTGTTTGGCCAAGCATGCACGACGTGATAGCGGACACTCCCGGGGACACAGCCGGACCAAGCGGTTTTTTTGGGGGGTCTTCGGGGAATTTCGGGAAAATGAGGCGGCAGGTCGGTACACCCCGGCGCGCTAGCTCCGGTGGGAGTGCGACGTGAGGGCTCGCTGGAAGCGCGCATTGAGGGCTTCCTCGCTCTGGTGTGAAGGATAACGACAAGGATACAAGGGATGGGGTCGGTTCGCATCCGACCTCAACGATGCAAGCCAGTCGATGTTGCCGCTGCGCGCGGCGTTGAGGTCGGATGTGAACGACCCCATCTCTTGTATCCTTGTCGTTATCCTTTGAGCCTCTGTCGTTAGACTCTCACACGCGGGGGAGGTTGAAACCCGGCCCCGCTGCCTTTCCCGGAAATTCCCGAAGAACCTTTTTCTAGATGCGCGAGATGCCTACTTGCCAAATGCTTCGCTTCTCGCCGCCCAGCCATCCGTAAGATCCGTTCAATCCGCCCAATCCGTGTTCCCCAGAGCGAGGAAGCTCACCACTGCGCTCGCCTCCTGCTGACAGAAATTCAGACGCGTCCCACTAACCGCCGAGTGATCCGCTCACTCCCTCGAACCGCACGCCGCGCCGGCTGCCGCGCCGCTTGCGAGGCGCATACCGGAACAACTGCGCCGGACGGCCGCGACCTTCGCTGCGCCATTCGTCCGTCGGCTCCACCAGCCAGGATGCGTGCAGCGCCCGACGGAAACTCGCCTTGTGCAGACGCCGGCCGAGAAGCAGCTCGTAGATTTCCTGCAGTTGGCTGAGCGTGAACGTCGGCGGCAACAACCGGAACGCGATGGGCGACTGGTCCAGCCGCGCGCGCACGGCGTGCATCGCGCCCTCCACGATCGCGCGCTGGCGCGGCGCGATGGGCGGCAGCTCGTCCACCGAGAACCACGCCGCATCGCGGTCCGGCGACGTGCTCGCGCCGCTCGAAACGAGCGCGACGTAGCCGATTGAGACCACGGCGTCCGATGGATGCCGGCGGCGGTCGCCGAACGCAGCGATCTGTTCGATCATCGCGGGCTGTACGCCCAAGGCCGCGCGCTCCACTCGGGCCGCGGCATCGTCGATGGTCTCGTCGGCACGCGGCGCGTCGTGCGGCAACTCCCACCGTTCCTTGGACCGCGAATCGCCCGCGCGCACGAGTAGCGCGGTCAGATGACGCCCGTGCGGCGTCAACGAGACGACATCCACCGACAGAGCCGGCCGCCGCGACGACACACGGCCGGACGAAGAGGCGCGTTCAGGCATGACGTGACGAATTAGTCACAGATTGTGACTAATGTCAAGGTCGCCATATGTTCGCTAGAAGAAACTAAGTTTGCCTGGGCCGACGCGCCGTGAGCCGCTCCCGACGATACCCTGGGGGCCGCGCGCAGCGTCAACAAGATCGGCTCTTAGGTTACGGCGTCGTCGACGATGCCGTTGCGCCGCTCGTCGTGCCGCGCGACACACCCGCGCCGACGGCCGCGAACGGTGGAATGCTGATCGGCAGATGCCCGGAGATCGGCGCCGCCCCGACGAGCGCTCGCGCCGCCGCGCGCTGCGACACTGGCGCGCCACTCCACGCGATGAGATACGCCGGTACTTCGCCCACCTGCTGCAACAAGTACGGATTGCCGAGCGACACCACCACCGGATGCGCGCCGCGCAGCACGAGCTGGTTCACGAACTGCACGAATCCCTGCGGAGCGGCCAAGTCGGAAACGGTGGAACCCGCCGCGAGATACGAGCTCACCACCACCACGTCCGCCGAATCGGCCACGGTGAGCAGCCGCCAGTAGTCGGGGAGTGCGTCGTCCGCGCTCACGAACTCGCTCCTGAGCGACGGGAAGGTCCGCCGCAGCTCGGCGTCGAACGTGACGCCGGCGCCGAGATCGCTGCGATGCGCGAACGTCACCGACAACACGCGCGCCGCGTGCGACAGGCGGCCTAACGGAATCTGGTCGAGCGAATCCCTCACCAGCGTCACCGCTCGCTGCGCGATCTGCGCCGCGAGCGCCAGGTGCGCCGAGTCGCCCACGATCGCGCGAGCGCTGTCGAGATCCACGAGCCGTCGCCGCTCGAGACCAAGGCGCCACTTGAGCGCCAGAATCCGGCGCGCGGACTCCGTGATCCGCGCCTCGGTGTATCGGCCGCTCGCCACGCCCTGGACGACCGCGTCGATCGCGTGCGGGACGTCCGCCGGCATGAGCAGCACGTCCGCACCGGCCGCAACCGCGCGTTGCATGGCTTCCGGAGCCCCGAACAGATCGAGCACGCCGCGCATGTCCATCGCATCGGTCACGATCAATCCGTTGAAGTGCAGCTGGTCGCGCAACAGACCCGTGAGGACCAGCGGCGACAACGTCCCGGGCACGCCGCTCGAATCGAGCGACGGCATTGCGCCGTGGAACGTCATGATGGCGCCGACGCCGGCATCGATGGCGGCGCGGAACGGCACCAGCTCCACGGTGTCGAGCCGCGCGCGCGACGCATTCACGACCGGCAGCGCAAGGTGCGAGTTGACGCCGGTGTCGCCGTGTCCCGGAAAGTGCTTGCCGGTCGGGATCATGCCGCCTGCTTCGATGCCGTGCATGTACGCCACGCCCATCGCCGCCACCGACTCGGGCGTCTCGCCGAACGAGCGGGTGTTGATCACCGGGTTCGCCGGATTGTTGTTCACGTCCAGCACCGGCGAGAAATCGATGTTGATCCCGATCGCGCGCCCTTCCTGCGCCGTCGCGAGACCCTGTTCGCGAGCCAGCGTGGTGTCGCCCGTCGCGCCCAACGCCATTTCCGGCGGGAACCACACGGCGCCGCCCAGATCGATTGCGTTAGGCAGGAAGTAGCCGCCCCGCGCGCGGAAGCCCGCGCCCGCTTCGAGGTCCGCGCTCACCAGCAGCGGCAGATCGCTCATCGACTGGAGCGCGTTGAGCTTCGCCGCGATCTCGAGCGGCGAGCCGATCGACATGATGAGACCGCCCACGTGCTGGTCGCGCACCAGGCTGGACAGCCGCCGCCACGCCGGCGCATCGGCCGCCACGTAATCGCCGTACAGTTGCGGCCACACCATCTGTGCGACTTTGTCGCGCAGATTCATGTGGTCCAGTGTGCAATTGACCCAGCTGTCGGATGTGGTTTGCGAGGCGCACGCCTGTGCGACCGACTCGCGTGGCGCGAGTGTTCCCGGCGCGGGCTTCACGGTGGCGCATCCTGCGCAGGCGAGACCTGCCAGCGCCAACGTGGCGAACCCGCGCCGCCGCGTCACCAAGCGATGGTTCCTTGCTTGCTCGTGTCCACGGATTGCTGCGCGCCGCTCTTGAACAGGAAGGCTTCCATGTTGCGCGTGAGGAACGTGCGCGCCTGCGGGTCCATGAGATTCAACCCGTAGTGATTGATCAGCATCGTCTGCTGCTTCAGCCATTGCGCCCAACATTCCGTGCAGATCTCCGCCTGAATGCGCGTGCCGATGGCGCCCGGGAATGGCGGACGTTCGAATCCCGCGCGCGTGTTGCCGCAGCGGGTGCAAGTGATGTCCATTGATCAGAGCCTCGAGAGAGTCTGCGGAAAGATAGCCGTTTCCGGGGTGCCCTGAGCCCGCTCGAGGAGCGCTCGCGCCCCGCTCTAAGCGGGGCGCCGACCAGCTACGCCCGCGCGTACGTCACTTTGGCGAGCCTCAGCCACTGCAGTACGCGGATGTACGCCCAGCCCACGTCGAACTCGTACCACTTCGCGGTGAACTTCGCGGAGTGCGGGTCGGCATGGTGGTTGTTGTGCAGCTCCTCGCCGCCCAGCCAGATGGCGATGGGCGAGATGTTTCGGCTCTCGTCCTTCACGTTGAAGTTGCGGTATCCCAACGCGTGACCCACGCCATTGATGATTCCCGCGGCCCAGAACGGAATCCACAGCATCTGGATGCCCCACACCAACGGTCCGATGAAGAAGCCGAACAAATAGACGTCGATGCCGAGCATGAGGATGATGCCCAACCAGGGCAGGCGGGCGAGCACGTAGCGCTCGAGCCAATCGTTGGGCGTGCCCTTCCCATACTTTTCCAACATGCCGGGCTGCCGAATCGCCTTACGATAGTAGAACGCGCCCTTGATGATGATGTTGCGCAGTCCTTCGAGCAGCGGGCTGTGGGGATCGCCCTCGCGGTCGGCGAATGCGTGGTGCTTGCGATGGCAAGCCACCCACTCCTTCGTGACGATCGACGTCGAGAGCCACAGCCAGATTCGCATGGGCACTTCGGCGATTTTGCTGAACGTCACACCGCGGTGCGTCTGCGCACGGTGGAGAAAGAGCGTCACACACACATTCGTGATGTGACCGGCGAGGATGATGAACAGAACGGGCTTCCACCAGTGGGAAGCCAGCACCGCGAACCCTGGCATGCTTCTCCGTTCTCCTGCTGAGGAGTTGTGACGATGTCGCTTCGCGCGACAGCCGGGACGGCGTCGAACCCGGCCCGCGAGGAACCCGACGGAAGCCGGAACTCCTGCGGCAATCTAAGCGCGGGTGCGCCGCCTGCCAACATTCGAACCAGGGGCACCCCGGCTGCAATCAAGCGACTCGTGAGCCCGCCCCCGGTAACGGGTCGGGCTTCTTGCCCCATCGCTTGATCCGTCGTAGCGTCGAATCGTGACAAAGACCCCGCGCCGGCCGGCGCCATCGCGCGCACCCGGCGCCGCCATCGCGGGCCATGCGACGGCCGATGGCACCGAGCGCTACGCCGAGCGACACGCGTCGCACTTCGCCACCGATTACTTCCGTTCGTTCACGGCCAATCGGCTCCGCGTCTCGTCCATCGGACTCGGCACCTACCTCGGCGAATGCACCGCCGATGATGATCGCGACTACACCGAGACCGCGCACGTGGCGCTCGCGTCCGGCGTGTCGCTGGTGGACACGGCGATCAACTATCGCTGCCAGCGGTCGGAACGCGCGGTTGGGCGCGCGCTTTCGCGCGCTGTTCGGGAAGACACAGCTGCGCGCGATGAGATCGTCGTGTGCACGAAAGGCGGATACATCCCGCTGGACGATGTTCCGCCCGCCACGCGCGAGGACTATCAGGCCTACGTGGAGCGCGAGTACTTCGCGACGGGCATCGCGACGCCCGACGACATCGTCGCCGGCGGACACTGCATCGCGCCGACGTTTCTCTCCGCGCAGATCGACCGCAGCCGCGCCAACCTGGGCGTCGAAACCATCGATCTGTACTACGTCCACAACCCGGAGCAGCAGCTCGACGCGATCACGCCCGCCCAGCTCGCGGCGCGTCTGCGCGCGGCATTCGAGATGCTCGAGCACCAGTGCGACGCCGGGACCATTGGCGCCTATGGCTGCGCCACGTGGAACGGTCTGCGCGCCGCGACCGGCACGCGCGGACACCTCAATCTTGCGGACCTGGTGGGGATCGCGCGCGACGTGTGCGGCGACCGCCATCATTTCGCGGCCGTCCAGCTCCCGCTCAACCTCGCCCTGACCGAGGCGGTGCGGATGCCCACGCAACAGTTAGGCGACCATACCGTGCCGGTGCTCGAAGCCGCCGCGGAGTTAGGCGTGGCCGTCGTGGCGAGCGCGGCGCTGTTGCAGGGCAAGCTCGCGCACCACCTCCCGGCCACGGTGCACGAAGCCCTGCCCGGGTTCGCAACCGATGCCCAACGCGCCGTTGCGTTCGTGCGCTCGCTGCCCATGGTCACCGCCGCGCTGGTAGGCACCAAATCGGTTCGGCATCTGCACGAGAATCTCGCCGCCGCGCGACGTGCCTAACGGCTCGGCGCCGTCAGAGGACCGGAGGCCGGTCGCCTCGGAGGGGGCGAGCCACCGGTCGCCCGACGGCTCGTTCCGAAACCCGTGGCCTGACGCGAATCCGCCGACCTTTCGCGATGTGATCACGTGGACCCGGACGCGTCGCTCCACGTCGCCCGGCCCGAGCCCGGTGCTTCCGTCCCACGTGCAGCCGCGCATCGATGGTCCGCGCGCGCCGGCCGGCACGCTCTCCGCCACATGGGTCGGGCATTCGACTGTATTGCTTCAGGTGGGCGCACTCAATGTGCTCACCGACCCGATGTGGAGCGCCAGAGCGTCTCCGGTGCAATGGGCCGGCCCGCACCGATTGACGACGCCCGGTGTCGCGCTGGACGCGCTGCCGCCGATCGACGTCGTGCTCATCTCGCACAACCACTACGATCATCTCGACGCCGCATCGGTCCGCGCCGTTGCGCGCCGCCATCCATCCGCGCGCTGGTTCGCGCCGCTCGGCGTCGCGCGTTACGTTAGGCGCTGGGGCGCGCGAACCGTGTCCGAGCTCGATTGGTGGGATGTCGCCAATGCGGATGGATACACGGTCGCCTGCGTGCCGGCACAACACGCGAGCGGCCGCACGCCGTTCAATCGCATGCGCTCATTGTGGTGCGGATGGACGATCCGCGCCGGCCGGCACACCATCTACTTCGCAGGCGACACCGCGTATCACCCCGAGTTCGCCGAGATCTCGCGGCGCCATGGGCCGTTCGATTTGTGCGTCCTGCCGATCGGCGCGTACGAGCCGCGCTGGTTCATGCGCCCGGTCCACGTGAATCCGGATGAAGCGGTGCGCGCGTACACCGACATCGCCGGCGCGCATCCCGCGGCCGCGACGCCGATCGCGCTCGCCATCCACTGGGGCACGTTCGCCCTTGCCGACGAGCCGGTAGACGAGCCGCCCCGCCGCGCAGCCACAGCGTGGCGCGCGGAGGGGCTGCCCGACGAAACCTTGTGGATTTTGTCGTTAGGCGAAACGCGGCACGTCCCGCCCCGCAACGCGTGAGCGGCATCTGCCGCCCTCGCGTCGCGTTCTCGTCATTTCTCGATCGAAACCGGTGTCACCAACACGTGCAGGTTGTGGTTGATGCGCAGCCCCGCCACACCCTCGGTGGGCAGTTTGCTCCGCGGTACCGCGTCCACGAGCTTGTCGTTCACCAGGAAGTGCGCGGTGTCCTTCGCGAAATGCACCTTGAGCGAATACGTCGCCTTACCCGACGCATCCTGCTTCGGCACGTTCGGGTTCGCTGTCCAGTCCACCACCGATGAGGTCTTGGCGCCGTCGCGCCGCTTGATCAGGAACTCGCCCGTGCCGCGCACGAGGAAGTAGCCGTACGTCTGTTGCGCGCGGTCATCCAGGTGTTGGCCGCCGAAGAACACGCCGTACGCCTCGGGGTGCGCCGGCTTCTCGAGCTGTTGGATCGTCGCGGTCACCGCGTAGATGCCGGATCCCGAATCCTTGGCCGCGTACAGAATATGAGCCGGTCCAGTCTGTACTTCCCACTTGTCGCCGTTCGCCGTGTACTTGGCGTTCGAGATGCTGGCATCGGCATGATCGGTCATGGCCGTGAAGCCGGAAGGGATGCCCGTGCCCGGCGCCGCCTTGTCCGAGTCCGCCATGCCCGCCATTCCCTTCGATGTGTCCGACGCCGCTGCCGCCGGTGCGCTCGCGGAATCGCCCGCGCCGGCCCTGCCGGCGTCGCTCGTCTTCGCGCACGCCGCGGTGAGGAACGCGAGCGCAGTCAGAGCCCAAGTCGTGGTACGCACATCTCCTCGCTTGCTGAAGTGAAGGTTCGTGCCGCTAATATACCGGCCGCGCGCCACAGGGTGAGTGTTGATCCGGCGGCGCCGGGCGCGCATCCTCCGAACATGGGCGTCGAACAACAGTCTCCCCGCCGCGTGCGCATGTCCGATGGCGCAACCTGGACCGTCGAATTCCAGCACGAGCGCGCGCAGCTCATGCGCCGCGGACGCGAGCGCGAGCGACGGCTTTTTGTATTCTTCCGGGACGATCGCGGCGAGACGCGGCGAGCCGTCGTGCCCGAGGATGCGAAATCGAGCGCCACCGACGAGGACCTTCGCCGCGCCTGGGAGAGCGCCGAACGGCTCTTGCCGGCGACGCCCCCTGATGCGTTCCGTTAGGACTCGAGCGATGCGCCGGAACCGGCGCGCAGGTACTCCATCATCCAGGACCCGACCAGCTCGGTCACGCGATCGCGCGCGTAGTCCACGGTAATGACGTGCCCGCTCCCGTTCACCCACTCCAGGCGCTTCACCGGCGCGCCGATCGCCGCGAACGTCTCCTCGGCGGCCTTCATCGTTAGGCGGTTGTCTTCGCGCGACTGGATGTACAACGTCGGCGCGCGCACGCGGCCCAGCACGGCGCGCGTCTCGGCCGCCAACGCCTCGAGGTCGGCGAGCAGACGCGGCGTCGACGCCCCGTAGCCCAACGATCGCGCCCGTTCCTCCGGATCACGGATCGACCGTGGGTTGCTCACGCCGCGCCCGAAGTAGGGCATCACCACGCCGGCGGCCGGCGCCACCTGCGCGAACCACCGCAGGCTCCGCGGCGGCTCGATGTACGGCGCCAACAACACGAGCGCGGCCACCTGCGGCTGGTCTAAGGCGACCAGCACGGCGAGCGCGCCGCCCATCGATAATCCGACCACGCCAACGCGGTCGTATCGCGCGGCCATCTTCGCATACGCGTCGCGCGCCGCGTTGAGCCAGGTTCCGCGCGCCGAGGCGCGAAAGGCTTCCAACGTGCGGCCGTGGCCGGGCAACAGCGGCGCGTACACCGAGAAGCCGCGCGCGTACAGGTCCGCCGCGAGGAAGCGCAGCGTATCCGGAGAATCGCCGAAGCCATGGATGAGCAGCACCGCGTCGCGCGCGCCGGGCGCGGACAACTCGATCGGGCCGGCGCCGGGGATGAGCCCATCGGCGCCTAACGGCAGCCGCGCCGCGACCGCGCGCTCCACGCGCCGCCGTGACGCGAGCCGCGTCGCGGCGGCAACGATCAGGATGGCGAGCAGGACGTACGGGATCACTCCCTGAGGTCTGCTCCGCTGGCAGTGCGTTCGTCGTACAGGGCGATGGTCGGACGGGCCGTCGCCTGCCGGGCCATGCGGCCCACGAGCCCGTCCAGATCGGCGATCACGAGGCCGTTCCCCGCACGCTGAATGAGGCCTTCGGCGGACAGCCTGCCTAACACGAGCGAGATCGATTCGCGGGTCGCCCCCACCAACTCGCCTAACAGACGACGCGACACGACGACGTTCTCCTGCGGCACCGCGTCGGCCGGCACATCGCGGCTCTGCGCCATGCGCACGAGCGCCGCGACCAACCGCTGCTCCACGGTCAGCGTCGCGTACTGCCCGAACTTGTCGAGGATCTCGGTGCGCTCCGCCATGAGCTGGCGCACCAGCGCCAGCGCGTGAATCGGCTGCTCGCGCATGAGCGCGCTGAACCGTGCCGTGCTCAGATGCAGCGTTTCCGTCTCATCCTCGGCGCGCGCCTGACTCGCGTAGCGTGCCTCGGTTTCCAGTCCCTCGCCGCCGAACGTCTCCCCAGGCGTCGCGACCCATGGCACGAAGCTTCGCCCCGACGCAACGGGATTCCTGAGCGCGACCTGTCCGCGCACGACAATGAACACGCCGTCCGCCAACGCGCCTTGCTCATAGATCGCGAAACCCGCGGGCCAAAACGTGCGAGCGCCATACTTCGCGATCGCTTCCCGTTGCTCGCGTGACAAACGTGTGATTTCTTTCATGTGCACAGCCGCCGCGTCGCCCACAAATTGGATCACGAACTCGCGCTCCGCACCCGCCAATGGTTCGGCGACATCGGCGGAACGTATCTTGGCGTCATGAGTCCGCAATGAATGGGCCGCGGCTTGGTATGGCGAACTGTACGGGTGAATATTAGACATACCTAATTTCTCGTCGATATCTCGCCAATGTCGCCTCGCGCAGCCCCCGAAGCCAGTCCTGCATCCGTCGTCGTTCTTGGCGCCGATGCGGTACTCGCGGCGTTGCCGGCAACATCCGTACAGTTGGCCCACGCCTGTAAGGCGCTCGGCTACGATATGGCGTTCCCGGCGACCTGGGGCGACGAGCTGGTGGCCGAGGGTTGTCTCAAGCATCTGGCCGCGCACGAACCGGAGACCGCGATCTTGGCGGCATGTCCGCACGTGGTCGATCGCCTAACGCGCGCCGGCGCCGAGCTGGTGCCCCACATGATCGTGACGGCCGCACCGCCTGTTGCCGCCGCGCGATACCTGCGCGCGGCGTTCGCCCAACGCAAGGTCCACATCACGTACGTCGGTTCGTGTCCGGCGGCGGATGACCCGAGCATCGATGCGCGGCTCGAGCCCGGCGCGTTCCTCCATGCGCTGGTCGAGCGCGGCATCGTGCTCGCCGACCTGCCCGAATTCTTCGAGTCGGTGCTCCCGCCGGATCGCCGGCGCTATTTCTCGCTGCCCGGCGGCGTTCCATCGGCCGAACGACTTGCAGCGGATGACCCGCGCCGCGCGCTCGTCGAGCTCGACGGCGAAGACTTTCTCGTCGACCTCGCCCAACGTCTCCTCACACGGCAACACGCCTTGATCGACGTGTCGCTCGCCGCCGGATGCGCATGCGCCGGCTCGCCGCGGGGTGCGCGCGCCACGCTGGTGGCGCTCGAGCCGCCGCGCGCCCATGCACCGGTGCTCGATCCGAGCATTGCGGTCGACGTGGCGCAGCCGGCCACCGCCGAACGAATCGATGCTGCGCCGGCGGAGCACGACCCGCCGCCCGACCCGGCGCCGGTATTGCCTAACGCAACACGGACCTCGCGCGCGACCGCGCCGCCGTCGCTCAAGCGCTCCGGCGCCGCCATCCCGCGCGCGTTCGCCGCGCACCGCGCGCTCGCCAAGCGCCGCGAGCGCGCGCCCATCGCACACGAACCCACGACGTATTCCACGCGTCCGCGGACCAAGCTGTCCGCGGGCCCCGTGATTCCGCTCTCCACGGACCGCCCGGCATTCGTGCCGCCGCCGTTTGCGGCCGCGCCGCCGCCGCTGCCCGGCAAAATGCGCGGCGATCCGGCTACCCGGTCGCCCGTCGCGCCCACGATCTGCTGACGCGCCGCCCGACGGCGGCGCTCCCTTCGCCTAACGCTTCGACCGGCTGGTGACCGCCGCGGTCGCCTCCTGGATCGCGTGCGTCGCCGCATCGAAGCGCGCCACGAGATCCGTGAGCTCGCGTGTGGTGAGATCGCGATCGCCGGCACGGATCGCCTCGTTCACCGACGGGAACACCATGTTGGCGTACCCGTTGTCCTCGTCGGCCGCGTAGATCACGTTCCGGAACCACGGCCGCGTCCGCAATCCATTCGGTCGCGTGAACGCGCGCTCGACGCGCATCAACGCCGCATTGGTGCGCAGGTCCACGTCGCGCGACGGCGCGCCGCGCGCCAGCACCGAATCGCGTGCCGCACCGAACGCCGTGGCCGCCTGCTGCATGCGATCGATCGCTGCGGCGAGCGCGGTCGTGTCCAGGCTCCAACCTTTTGCTTTCGCCGCGGAATCGACGCGCGGCACATAGGTCCGCATCGTCTTCGCGTACTCGACGTAGTCGTACGGCAGAATGTCCGCGTCGGCGAAGCGCTCCACCATCGCCGCGCCGATGCGCGCCGCGGTGGCATGGTATCCGAATGTCGGATCGCCGAACTTCGTCATCCAGTGGTACGAATCGTAGAGCGAGTGATAGACGCCGCCCGCGCCGCCGAATCCCCATTCGGCGATGGGAATCCCGAAGTGATTGTAGAATCCCGCGAAGTCGCTGCCGCCGCCCGGATCGCCCATGCGCGGCTGCGCGCTATCCGGCACGTTGGACCGCTTCCGCCACACGTCGTAGACCGTGCCATGCCCGCTCGGGTCGGGAACATGACTAACGACGTCGCGCAGTGTGGACCGAATGGACGGCGAGCCGCCGCCGCCGAAGGCCGGCCCCTGCGCCGCGACATCCTGATTGAAGTACGCCACCGCGCCGCGCAGCAAGCGCAGCGAGTCGTCTTCGACGTATTCGGTCGAGCCTAACAGCCCCCACTCTTCGGCGTCCCACGTGGCGAACACGATCGTGCGCTTCGGCTTGTAGCCCGCGCGCACTGCTTCGGCCACTGCGCGCGCCGCTTCCATCACGCTCACGGTTCCGCTCACGTTGTCCGCCGCGCCCGGACCCCACGCGTCGCGATGCCCGCCGATCATCACGATCTCGTCCGGGAACTCGCTGCCGCGCACGACGCCGAACGTATCCCAGATCGTCTTGATCGCCGCCGTTGCCGTGTCGCTGTGCACGATGAGGTGCGCGGACACGGGCCCCGGACCCGCGTGGTAGCGGAACGGCAAGTCGCCCTGCCAGCTCTGCGGAATCTCCTTGCCGCGCAGACCTTCGAGCAGCTGTGCGGCGTTGCCGTACGACATCGGAATCACGGGAATGTGCGAGATCTCGACCGAGTCGAGCGGCACGCGGTGCACGCCGGGTTTGCTCGCGTATCCCGGCGTCGTCGGATCACCGTCGGGGTTGAGCACGCTCCCGCGCTGCACGCCGTTCGCGTTGCGCATCGGTCCTAACGGATAGACGTCGCCGCGCGTGAATCCGTCGTCCGCGGGATCGCTGTAGATGATCAGCCCGATCGCGCCGTTCTTCTCCGCTTCGCGCGCTTTGATCCCGCGATACGACCGCCCGTAGCGCGCAATCGCGATCTTCCCTTTCACCGAGATGCCTAACGAATCGAGCTGCGCGTAATCTTCGATGAGCCCGTAGTTCACGTAGACCACGGGCGCCGAGACGTCGCCGGTGCCGCTGTACCCGTTGGAGATCACGGGCTCCTTCACCGTCCACGACGTCGTGTCTTCCGGCACGGGGCCCTCGGCTAACCGAAGGGGCAGGGTGTCCGGTGCGACGCGCCACGCCTCCATGAGCGTGGTGTGCGGCATCCAGACGTCGTACGCGCGCACGTTGGTCTCGAGTCCCCAGCGCTTCATCGCGTCGATCACGAAGTCACGCGTGCGCGCCTGCGCGGGCGTGCCCGCGACGTGGACGTCGCTCGACAGCGTGCGCGAGTCCGCCCGGGCCTGCGCGCTGTCCGGTCGCGCCGTGGTACTCGCCTCGAGCGCGCGCTCGCGCTGCGCCTCGGCGGGCGTGTAGCCCGGAAGCGATGCCTGTTGACCGGAGGCGCTGCCGGCACAGACGACGACCGCGACCGTCGCGAACGCGACCTGCAAATGAGCACGCATGATGTTGGGGTTCAGTGAGTATTGACTCGAGTCATCGATGCATTCGACCCGGCTACGCATGCAGCGCGCGAAACGTTGCTGGTGCGAGTCACGCTCTACCCGTGCGACAGGAACGCGTCCCGGGCGCCAGTCACCACGAACTGCACCGCAACAGCGGCCAGCAACAGGCCCATGATCCGCGTCATCACGCGGATACCGGTCTGGCCGAGAAAGACGACCAAGCGCTCGCCTAACCGAAGAGCGCCCCAGGACAGCATCGCCGTCAGCACGACCGACCCGTATACCACCACCGCTTCCGGCACGGACCGCGCCTGATTGGACAGCACCATCACGGTCGAAATCGCACCGGGGCCGGCCAACATTGGCATCGCCAATGGCGTGAGCGCGACGTCCTCCTTCTCCGCACCTTCCGCGATCTCTGTGCTGCTCTCCTGCGTGCTGCGCTGCCCGCGCAGCATGTCCATCGCGACGTACCACAGAATGAGTCCGCCGGCGATGCGAAAGGCCGGCAGCGTGATGCCGAACATTCGGAAAATGAGCCG
Organism: Gemmatimonadaceae bacterium; assembly: GCA_035277485.1. Classification (GTDB taxonomy): domain Bacteria; phylum Gemmatimonadota; class Gemmatimonadetes; order Gemmatimonadales; family Gemmatimonadaceae; genus JADGGM01. The sequence continues at coordinate 90,176 of DATEKK010000198.1, read as the reverse complement.
GCCCGCAATCCCGAACACGATCATGAGCACCGCTGCGGCGATCGTCGCTCGCGTTGCCGTCGTTCGCCGCTGCGCGGGCGTCTCGTTTCGCGTGATCACCAGATACGTCGGAATCACCGCGATCGGGTCGACGATGAACAGGACCGACGTGAAGGTGATCAGCGCGAACTGCAGAAAATCGCTCAAAGAAAGTCGCGCAGGGCAGGGATCATCGGGTCGACGCGGGAACGGCGGAACTTAACCAAACGTCGCCGTCGATCAAAAGCCGGAGCAACTCATTGGTGCCGGAGCTCGTCCAGCACCACGAGCAGCGCGTTGCGCAGACGCTCTTCTCGCATCGGCCCCTCGCGAACGGTCGCGCCGAGATGCGAGAGCTGCGCGAGCATCTCGCGCTCGACGAACGCCTCGGGGTCCCGCACGCCGAGCGATTCCAGCGAACAGAGCGCGACAGACCGCAACAGCCGTTTCGTCTCGCGCGACAAACCGGCCAGCGTTCTCGGATCGGCGGCCTCTGTATGTGCCGGATGCTTGCGGCGCGACGGCGCTGAGCGCAGCGATGAAAGCGGCGCGAGCGTCACGACGAACGAGCCGGCGGTGTGCTCGCGCACCGCACTCACCACACCGCGGCGACGAAGCGTGTGCAAAAGCGCGAGCACCGCCTGGCGCACCACCGATACGCCGGCCACGCTCTGATTGCCGCGCCCCGTGATCACGAGGACGTCGCCGGCGCGCTCTACCTGCTTCTGACGCAGCCAGGATTCCGCCCGAGCTGTTGCCTGCGTGGGTGTGGGCAGAACGGCCCGGAGATTCAACGTCTTCCCCGGGCCGAACCGCGCCTCGTCCAATGCCGTGAGCGCGCTGCGCGTGCGCGGCCTCTCACGGGCCATGGCGCACGTCCGTTAGAACGTGACGCCGACGCTGATCGGCAGCATCTGCGTGCTCGTACCGGTCGTGAAGATGTCGTGCCAGCGGATTTCGGCGAAGGTCGAGAACCCGGTGAGCTGCACGCGAAGCCCTGCTCCCAAATTGATGCCGAAGCGCGTCTCCGAAAACGAGTCGGCGTCCGACGGTTCGAACTTGACGTTGTACCCGCCGACACCGCCGATGAGGTACGGCTTGATCAGCGGCTGCGGGCCGAAGGCGTACGTGGCGTTCAACGTCACCGCGATCACGCGTGCCTTCTCGGACGGTGAAATTCCGTTAGGCGTGTCCTTGGTGCCTAACTGATGCCACGCCCCTTCCACACGAAAGCCGAGCGGCACCAGGGGAAGACCGAGATCGACGAGCGCACCCGCGTGCCATCCCGACGACGCGACATCCGAGAGATTGCCCACCGGAAACGTCCCGCCGCCCACGATGCCGAATCGCGCGGGACTCGAAGCCAGCTGCGCCGACGCCGGCACGGCGACGGTCAGTGACAGAATGGCCGCGATCACACTCCACACCATGCGTCTCATGCAACGCTCCCTGTTAGATGCCTGCGTCTGTACGACCGCCTCCTGGTCGCGACGATGCATGTCCAACCCTCACCGGCTCGTTCGCCACGCGCAAGATGCGTGCGCTTCTAGAACCGCAAGCCGACGCTCACTGGTACCATCTGCACGTCCTTCCCGCTCGTGAAAACGTCGTGCCACCTCGCTTCGACGAACGCCGCGAAACCTCCGAGCTGCACACGTACGCCGGCGCCGACATTCATACCGGTCTTCGTTTGCGTCGTCGTCCCGCCTGTCGTTCCTCCTCCCGGCAGCGCGACGACCGGAGTCGTGAGTCGCACGTTGTATTCGCCCACACCGCCGATCAAATACGGCTTGATGATCGGCAGCGGCAACAACGTATACGTCGCGTTGAGCGTGCCCGCTTCGATGCGCGCACCTGTACTACCGCCGCCTCCCGCGATTGGTTTGTCGTGAAACTGATGCCACGCGCCTTCTAACCGAAAGCCGACAGGCACCACAGGCAAGTTGAGCTCGAGGAACGCGCCCGCGTGCCAACCGGATTTCGCCAAGTCCGACAGCGGCCCCGCCGGCGACGATGACCCGCCAACCAACCCGAACCCGATCGGGCTCGATATTTGGGCGTGCGATGCCGACGCACCCGCGGTCACCATGAGCCCAGCGATCACGACGAGCGCTGACCAAGATGATTTCATGTGCACGTTCCCGGTTGAAGTGAACGGTGTCCTTTCCTGGAATCGAAAACCTAAGCTGATCGGCAGCACCTGGGTGTGCGTCGCACTTGTGAAGATGTCATGGCGTCGCGCTTCGGCAAATGCCGAACCCAGGTCTACGAAAATGGCCAGCCGAACGCTACCGTGCGTCAGACAGGCGAACGCAAGCACGCGTCACCGGTGAACGCGCGGCGCACCGGTACACGGTTTGTCTAACGTGAAGGGACACAAAGCGCGTGCTTGAGCGTGCGTGCCTTACGCAGCGGCGTCGATGACCTCCGCCACCAACGTCCGCGACACGCACACTTCGCGGCACGACGACCGGCGCGCGCACGTGGCGCAGTCCCGCCGCAGTTTCTCGGGATATCGCGCACGGTCGTCCACGGCGTAGCCCACGGCCTCGAAGAATCCCGGCGTGAGCGTGAGCGCAAAGATTTCTTCGACTCCGCGTATGCGCGCCAGCTCTTCGACCGCCGCGACGATGGCGCGCCCGACGCCGTGCCCGTGCGCCTCCGGCGACACTGCCACCGAGGCCACCTCCGCTAACGACGGCGAATACTGCTTGAGCGCGCCGCAGGCCACCACGCGTCCGTGGCAGTCGGCGGCCACGACGAAATCATCCAACGCCAGCGCGATCGACTCGGCGCTCCGCGGCAGCATGACCGCCTGCGCGGCGTATCCGTTGACCAGCGCCGCGATCCCGTGCACATCCGACGCGCAGGCCGGCCGAACCTGGAACACGTCGCTCACCGCAACGCCGCCTCGAGGAGCGACAACCCCTCGGCGAGCTCGGCGCGCGTCGCCACGAGCGGCGGCAGCAGCCGCACCGTGAAGTCGCCGGCGGAGCACACGAGCAGACCCGCGTCGAGCGCTTTGGCCACCGTTTCTGCCGCGGGCTGCATGACATCGATGCCCCACATGAACCCGATGCCGCGCACCGCGCGCACCCGCCCCGAGCGCGCGGCCAGCCCCGCCAGCTGCTCGCCTAACCACGTCCCGGTCTCGGCCACGTGCGCCAGCAGCGCCGGATCGCCTAACCGCTCGAGCACGTGCAACGCCACCGATGCCACGAAGGGGCCGCCGCCGAACGTCGTCCCGTGGTCGCCCGAGCGGATCGCGCCCGCGATCTCCGACGTCATCAGCACCGCACCCATCGGCAGCCCGCCCGCCAGCGGCTTGGCCAACGTGACCACGTCCGGCACGATGCCCGCGCGCTGGTATGCGAACATCCAACCCGTGCGGCCTAACCCGCACTGGATCTCGTCGCAGATGAGGGCCACCTTGCGTGCGCGCGTGAGGTCGCGCACGTCGCGCAGATAGTCGGCGTCCAACACCCGCACGCCGCCCTCGCCCTGCACGACTTCGATGATGAGCGCCGCGACGCTCTCGCCGTCCAGGATGTGCTCGAGCGTCTTGAGATCGCGCTCAGCCACCGACACGCCGCCCGCCAATGGACGAAACGGCGCGCGGTACTTGGGCCGGTCGGTCGCCGCGAGCGTCGCAAAGAGGCGGCCATGGAACGCGCCGCGCACGGCGAGAATCTCGTGCTTCGCGGCGCCGCCCACCTCGCGCGCCCACCGGCGCGCGAACTTGAACGCGCCCTCGTTCGCCTCCGCGCCCGAATTGCAGAAGAACGCGCGATCGAGCAATGACAGCCGCGCCAGCTCGGCCGCCAGCCGCGCCGCCGGCCGCGTGTGATAGAGGTTCGACGTGTGCAGCAGTCCGGTCGACGCCGCATCGCGCATCGTCTGCGCGATGCCATCGTCGCCGTAGCCTAACGCATTGACGCCGATGCCGCTCGTGAAATCGAGATACGCACGGTCGTCCGCGTCGAATACGTGCACCCCCGATCCGCGCACGAGCTCGATCGATGGACGCCGATAGAGCCCGAGCAGCGCGTCGGGCGCGATCGCCGGAGCCGGCTCCGGCGTGATGGTCGCGACAGAGAGGGGGAGTGCAGTCACACCAGGCTCCGTGATGGCGCGAGCACCGTGCCCCGCGCCGGATCGAGAAGCGCGTCGAGGTCGCCGATGCGCACGCGCGTCACGCCGCGCTCCATCGCCGCCATCGCCGCGCCGAGTTTCGCGACCATTCCTCCGGTCGCGGTCCCATCGGACATTGCCGCCGACGCCTCATCGGCGTCGAGCTGCGGGATCACCACGCCGTTCGCTCCCTTCACGCCCGGCACGTCGGACACGAACACCAACTCGTCCGCCTCGAGCGCGACGGCGATCGCCGCCGCTGCGTCGTCGCCGTTCACGTTGAGGGCGCGCGACACACCGGCCGCCGCATCCAGATCGCGCGCCAGCGGCGACACCACCGGCAGATACGACCCCGCCATCACGTAGCGCAGCAGCGCCACATCGACCCACGCCGGCTCGCCCACCATGCCGAGATCCGCGTCGCCCACACGCCGCGCGCCTAACAAGCCGGCGTCCTCGCCCGACAACCCGATCGCCGGAACACCCGCTGCCGTTAGGCGCGCAACGAGCTCCTTGTTCACGCCGCCCGAGAGCGCCATCCGGATCGTCTGGATGTCCGCCTCGCGCGTCACGCGCCGCCCCCGCACGAACTCGACCGGCGTGCCCAGGGTGCGCTGCAGCGCCGACACCTGATCGCCGCCGCCGTGCACAAGGCACTGCGACGCCGGCGCCGCCCGCCACGCCGCATGCATCACCGCCGGCAGCCGCGGATCGTCTTGTGCGCGGCCGCCGAACTTGATCACCTGCATCACGCCGGCAACCCCATCGCTTCGTCCAGCCCCGCGAGCAGATTGCCGTTCTGCACGGCCTGTCCGGCCGCACCCTTCACCAGATTGTCGATGGCCGCCACGACGATCACCGTCGGGCGCCGCACCCCGGCCGCCGCGTGCGCCGTGATGCGCGCCACGTTGCGGTGCACCACATCGCGCAGCGCGGGCACCTCGTCCGTGATCTCGACGAACGGTTCGGACGCATAGTGCGCGCGCCAGAGGTCGAGGGGATTCGCGACGGGCTCCGCCAGCGGGACCGTGATCGTCGCCAGAATGCCGCGTGCCACCGGCAACAGATGAGGCGTGAATACGAGGTCGGCGTCGCAGTCGAGCGCCCGCATCACCGCCCGCATCTCGGCGAGATGCCGGTGCGAGTTGCCTAACGCATACGGCCGGTAGTCGCCGCTCACTTCGGCGAACATGAGGTCCTGGCGGGGCGTGATGCCCGCGCCGGTCACCCCGCTCGCCGCCGCCACGCTCACGCACCCGCCCGGCGCGATGAGCCCGCGCGCCAACAACGGCAACAACGCCAAGAGGACCGCGGTGGGGTAGCAGCCCGGATTCGCCACGACGCTCGCGCCGCGCACCTGTTCGCGCGCCAGCTCCGTTAGGCCGTACGGCACCGCCGCCGTGCCGCTCGCGCTGCCGGGCCGGAGGTCCGCCGACAGGTCCACCACCTTCGCGCCCGCCGCGTGCGCCGCATCCACCCAGCGCTTGGACGCCCCGTGCGGCAGCGCGCTGAACACCAGCTGCGCGCGATCGAGCGGCGCGTCGTCGTGCGCCAGGAACGTCACCGGCCGATTGCCGAAACGCACCGTGGCCCCCCGCTGCTCGTTCGCGCTCGCAAACGCCAGCTCGGCGCCGGGATGGCGCGCCACGAGCGCGCACAACTCGCGCCCCGCGTAGCCGCTCGCCCCGAGAACACCCACAGAGACTTTATGCACAAGCTATGCATAAACAAGCATCGGTGCGCTGTCAATGCCGGCGGCCGGCCACGCGATGGCCCGCGCGACCCTGGCAGCCAGAGCCCGGTCGGCTGTATCCTCTGGCATGGCCAACAAGCGCGACCGACAAGCCACCATCCGCGAGCTCATCGAAGGACGCCCCGTGGAGAGCCAGGAAGAACTGCGCAAGCTCCTGCTCCACCGCGGCTGGGATGTCACACAGTCCACGCTCTCGCGCGACCTCCGCGAGCTGCGCATCGCCCGCGTGCCGATGCCCGACGGCGGTGCGCGCTACGCCGTCGCGACGTCCACCGAAGATGAGTCGCCGCGCCTCGACGCCCTCCTGCCCCACTTCTTCACCCACATCGACGGCGTCGGGGAGCTCATCGTGCTCCACACCCTCCGGAGCGGCGCCCAGCCGATCAGCGAAGCCCTCGACGCCGAAGAGTGGCCGGAAATCATCGGCACGATCGGCGGCGAGGACACGGTGCTCATCATCTGCCGCTCCGCCACCGCGCGCGAGAAGGTCATCCGCCGCCTCAAAGCCCTCGCCGAAACCTGACCGCACCCGCGCGCAAACCGGCGCGCATCACACGTCTTGACGGGTCTCGTCCGTCAGAGTAAATATGCAGAGCCATAGCATATTTATCCTGATCCGCCGGAGCCGTCATGATTCGCACGATCGCCCTCGCCTACTCGGGTGGACTCGACACCTCGATCATCGTCCCGTGGCTGCGCGAGCACTACGGTGCGCGCGTCATCTGCGTCGCCGCCGACATCGGCCAAGGCCAGGAGCTCGCCGGCGTCCGCGAGAAAGCCATCGCATCCGGCGCGGCCGAGTGCTACGTCGAAGACCTGCGGCACGAATTCGTCACCGAATACGTCTGGCCCACGCTGCGTGCAGGCGCCGTCTACGGACGCAAATACCTCCTCGGCACTTCCATGGCGCGCCCGCTCATCGCCAAGCGCCAGGTGGAAGTCGCGCGCGCCGTGAACGCGGATGCGCTCGCTCACGGTTGCACCGGCAAAGGCAATGACCAGGTCCGCTTCGAGCTGACGTACGCGGCGTTCGCGCCCGATCTGCCGGTCATCGCGCCGTGGCGCGAATGGAATATTCGAAGCCGCGAAGACGCGCTCGCGTACGCTGCCGCGCACCACGTGCCCGTCGCCGCCACGCGCGACAAGATCTATTCGCGCGACCGCAACATCTGGCACGTCTCGCACGAAGGCGGCGTGCTCGAGAACCCGGCCTCCGTGCCGCCCGACGATCTCTTCCTGCTCACCACCAACCCGGCCGTCGCGCCTAACACGCCGGAAGACGTCGTGATCGGCTTCGTCGCGGGTACGCCGATCTCCGTCAACGGCGAATCGCTGTCGCCCACCGCCATCGTCGAGACCCTCAACGCCATCGGCGGACGCCATGGCGTCGGCCGCATCGATCTCGTCGAAGATCGCCTCGTGGGCATGAAGTCGCGCGGTGTCTACGAAACGCCGGGCGGCACCCTGCTCCACACGGCGCACTCGGAGCTCGAGCAGCTCGTGCTCGATCGCCGTACGCTCGCCGCGAAAGATCTCTTGGCACCCCGCTACGCCGATCTCGTGTACGAGGGCCGTTGGTGGACCACCGAGCGCGAGGCGTACGATGCGTTCGTCAACACCACGCAGCAGCGCATCACCGGCACCATCACGCTGCGCCTGTTCAAGGGCACCGTCACCGTCGCGGGCCGCGCTAGCGAGCACGCGCTCTACGACGAGCGCTTCGTCACGTTCGGCGAAGACGACGTCTACCAGCAGAGCGACGCCGCCGGTTTCATCCGGCTATACGGTCTCTCGCAGCGCGTCCGCGCCGTAAAGGATCGCGAGCTCGCCGACGCTGCCGCCGACAACACGCCGGTCGCTGAGGGAGCGCCCGAAGCGCTCGCCATCGCGTGACTTCGTTGAAGCTGGTCGGCGCCGACGCCACGGCCCACAAACTCTGGGGCGGACGCTTCAGCGGCGACACCGCACCCGCGCTCGACGCGCTCAACCGGTCCATCGGCGTCGACTTTCGCCTGTGGCCGTTCGACGTGCGCCTGTCCAAGGCGTGGGCCGTCGCGTTGTGGAGCGCCGGCGTCCTAACGGTGCAGGAGAGCCAGCGCATCGAGCGCGGTCTCGATGCGGTGGCCGCTCGCCTGCGCGCCGGTGTTACGCCCGTCGCGTCCGACGAGGACGTGCACACGATGATCGATCGGTTGCTCCACGATGAAGTCGGCGACCTGGCGTCCAAGCTGCACACGGGTCGCAGCCGGAACGACCAGGTCGCCACCGCTACGCGCCTCTGGGCGATGGACGCGTGTGCCGTGCTCGATGCCCATGTCCGTGAGCTCCAGCACGTCATCCTCGGCCACGCCGAAACGCTGCAGCAGGACGGCACGCTCATGCCGGCGTACACGCACATGCAGCGCGCCCAACCGATCGCCGCCGCACACTGGATGCTGGCGCACTTCTGGCCGCTCGACCGCGACCGCGCCCGGCTCGCGCATACCGCTCGCGACACCGCGAGCCTTCCGTTAGGCGCCGGCGCCGTGGCCGGATGCGCCTACCCGATCTCCCGCGTCCTGCTCCAGGGCAGCCTCGGCTTCGATCGCTTGAGCCCGAACAGCGTGGACGCCGTGAGCGACCGCGATTTCGTGGCCGAGCTGATGTTCACCATCGCGCTGCTCGGCACGCACCTGTCGCGACTCGCTGAAGATCTCATTCTCTACGGCAGCAGCGAGTTCGCGTTCGTCCAGTTCGGCGATGCGTTCACGACCGGGTCGAGCATGATGCCGCAGAAACGCAACCCGGATGCACTCGAGCTCGCGCGCGGCTCCAGCGCTCGCCTGCTCGGCGACCTCACGGCGTTGCTCGCCACGCTCAAGGGCCTTCCGAGCGGCTACAACAAGGATCTGCAAGACGACAAACGCGCGCTCTTCGATGCCGTCGACACGATGCGCCTCGTGCTGCCAGCGGTGGCCGGCGCGCTTGGCGAGCTCACGTTCCGCGCCGATCGCATGCACGCCGCGCTGTCGAGCGCCATGATGGCCACCGACCTCGCCGACTATCTCGTTCGCAAGGGCGCCACGTTCCGCGAAGCGCACGCGAGCGTCGGTCGGTTAGTCCGCGAAAGCGAAGAGCGCGGCGTCGAGCTCCACAGCCTTCCGCTCAAGTCGTTCCTCGCGGCGCACGCGCTCTTTTCGGGTGACGTGTTCGACGCGCTGTCGCCCGCCGCATCCGTCGAACGGCGCGACATCGAGGGCGGCACCGGGCCTAACGCACTGCGCGAGCAGCTCGCCGCCGCGCACGCCGCGTTGTCATAGCGGGCGCACGCACCGGCGCCACGAAAACGGGGGACACCGCAGTGTCCCCCATTTTCATATTCTCGAAGCGCCGATGCCTTACTCCCGCCTCGTCACGTTCTCCGCGGCCGGACCCTTCTGCCCATCGACGATATCGAACTCCACCGCATCCCCTTCGGCGAGCGTCTTGAACCCGCTTCCCTGAATGGCGCTGTAGTGGACGAAGCAGTCCTTCTGGCCATTGTCTGGAGTGATGAAGCCGTACCCCTTGGCATCATTGAACCACTTCACCTTACCTGTGACACGCATGTCCAACTCCGGAATGGTGACCGAGACAGAAAACCCGGGCGCGTGAGCCGCCCGGGTTTGCACCTGCGTTTCGGGTGGTGCGGGCCAGAATATACGGTTAGGAAGCTAAGCCAGCAATACCCATGCAGCGACGCCGGCAGTCATTGCCCAACTTGGGCCGACGTCACGTAGAACTCCGTGTTCCCGAAACACGATGTCGGCACGCCGCGGTGTTCCTCGAACGTGAGCGACATGCGCTTCCCCATGTTCGCCTCGATCTGTTTCGCCACGGCTTCGTCTCGGACCGTGAAGTGGAAGATCTGCGGCATCGTGCCAGGCAAATTCGCCATGGCTAACTCGCCTTCCCACGTCTTGCACACCCATCCTTCCTTCGCAATGTGCTGGACGTAGCCCGATCGCTCACCGCGCCCGTACGCGAAGGTGAGCGCCGACCACCCGTACAACACGAACAGCAGAATGGGAATCAAGAACACAATGGCGACGTAGCGTTTCCACTTGAAGCGCCGCTTCTTGGGCGCCGGAGCCTGTGCCGCCACGTCATCCGTGTTGTAGGCCCGTGGTGGGTGCTCGATGTCTTCAGCCATGTGGCAGCTCCAGTAGAGTGGTGTTCCGCGACAGACTTGGGCCCAGAGGCGCCCGTCGCCACCGGCCGCATCCCTTCGCTCTTGAGTCCCGTTAGGTTTCGCGCATGACCTTCGCGCCTCGCCGACTTACCGTCACTACGCTGGTGGGCGGCATTCCGGTCGGGAGCTCGCATCCGGTGGTCGTGCAGTCGATGACCAACACCGATACCGCGGACGCCGAAGCAACCGCGGCGCAGGTCATCGCGCTCGCTCGAGCCGGATCGGAGCTCGTACGCATCACCGTCAACACGCCGGAAGCAGCTGCCGCGGTCGAAGAGATCGCGCACCGCGTGACCGACGCCGGCGTCCAGGTGCCGATCATCGGCGACTTTCACTACAACGGACACCTGCTCCTCGACCGCTATCCCGCGTGCGCTCGCACGCTCGCGAAGTACCGGATCAATCCCGGCAATGTGGGCGGCAAACGACGCGACGAAAACTTCCGTACGATAGTGCAGATCGCCGTCGCGAACGACAAGCCCGTCCGCATCGGAGTGAACTGGGGCTCGCTCGACCAGGATCTCCTCACGGCGCTCATGGACGAGAATGCCCGGAGCACGAGCCCGCGCGATGCGCGCGACGTCTACATCGACGCGATGCTGGAGAGCGCCCTGCGCTCGGCTCAGCTCGCCGAGGACACGGGGCTCGGCCACGACCGCATCATTCTCTCGGCGAAGGTCTCTGGAGTGCGCGACCTGGTGGACGTTTATCGCCTGCTCGCGGCGCGCTGCGACTATCCCCTGCACCTCGGCCTTACGGAAGCCGGACTCGGCATGAAGGGCACGGTGGTGAGCACTGCTGCGCTCTCCATTCTCCTCGGCGAAGGCATTGGCGACACGATACGCGTTTCGCTCACGCCGCGGCCGGGTGGCGATCGCGCCGAAGAGGTGCACATCGCGCAGCAGATTCTGCAATCGCTCGGTCTGCGCACGTTCACGCCGCAAGTGTCGGCGTGTCCAGGCTGCGGACGCACGACGTCCACGTTCTTTCAGCACATGGCCGAGGACATTCAGACGTATCTGCGCGAGCAGATGCCCGTGTGGCGGTCGCGTCATCGAGGCGTCGAGGAGATGCGCGTCGCGGTGATGGGATGCGTCGTGAACGGACCGGGTGAGTCCAAGCACGCGAACATCGGCATCTCGCTGCCGGGCACGTTCGAGGAGCCAAAAGCGCCGGTGTACGTCGATGGAAAACTGGCCGTCACGCTGAAAGGCGATCGCATCGTCGCGGAGTTTCTGTCGATTCTCGACGACTACGTCGCGCGCACTTATCCAGCGACGAGCGACGCGTCGTCGCCCGCCGGCTCCGTCACGGCGGCTACCTGAGACCGGCCCCGCCGCGCTCGAGCAGCGCGGCCCGTTCGTCCAGCGACGCGAGCATTTCGCCTAACTCAGTCATGATCGGCGCCGCGAATCCCGCGACCGTTAGGCGCTGGCGCACGCCGTGGAACCAACGCATGGTGCTGTCGCGTCCGGCGCCGTCGGTCGCATGGGCCCACACGGTAGCGGGGAAGCTGGTGCGCGACAGGTCCGCGAGCAGCGTGCCGGCCGCGTGCACCATGATCGCCGCCATCACCCACCGGCCGCGCTCGTCCGCGGCGGCGAGCCGGTTCAAGAGATCGGCGCGCCGCTCGTCCGGCGACATCTCGACGCCGTCGTCATCCTGGCGCCGCTCCACGACACCGAGGAGCGCCGCGAGGACCGCTGGACCGAATTTCTCGCCGATCCGCGCGTCGAGCATCTCGGCCGAGGCGCCGTCGCGCACGTAGTCCTGCACGACGTCGCGCAAGACGCCGCTCACCACGGTGTCGTCATCGCAGTCGTAGCGCGACAGGATCACGGCGACGTTAGGCGCGGCCGTGAGGTACGGTAGACGCGTGCCGCGCCGCACCTGCTGGTCGTGGTGCTTGGCCGCGACCGCCAGCGCGTGGCTGATGCGATCCGAGTAGCCCGTCATCTCGTGCGTGGCTCCGGCCGCGCGAAGCGTCGCACGAGCATTTCGAGTCCCGCTGCGTCGTCCTCACCGAACGCGGACACGGAGTCCGCATCGATGTCGAGCACCGCGATCAGTGCATGCCGCTCGTCGAACACAGGGACGACGATTTCGGATTTCGACCTCGCGTCGCACACGATATGGCCGGGGAAATCCCTCACGTCGGGCACCACGACCGTACGCTGCGTCGCCGCCGCCCGCCCGCATACCCCGCGCCCGAACTCGATCGTTAGGCAGCCGAGTGTCCCCTGGTATGGCCCCACGACGAGAAGGCGGCCGGGATCCAGCACTTGATAGAATCCAGTCCACAGGAAGCCGAAGCCGTGATGCAGCACCGCCGACATCGTGGCCATCACTGCGATGCGATCACGGATGCCCTCGAGCACCGCGTCGAGATGCGCATCGAGCTCGGCGTACGCCGCGGGTCGCGGCACGCCGCGCACGTCGAGAGTGACTTCGGCCATCGAGAGTGTCCCGGCGGGTAGCGTTAGGCGCCAGGCGCGAGGCGCGACAGAAAGAGCCAATCCAGGACGAACAGCACGCCTCCGTGCGCCGCGAGCGCCACCCCGACGCCGCTCAAATCCAGGCGCTTCGCCACCACGATGCCCACGCTGACGAGCACCGTCGCCCCGGCAAACAACCAGACTTCCCCTATCATCGCCAACCGAACGTGCGTCGCAAGGCGAAGCGCGCTCGCGTAGTCGCGCTCGGCGAGGCCGCTCCACCGCACAAGCGCGAAGAGCGACTCCGCCGCACCCGATACGGCCATCACCAGGGCGAACCACGAGGCGAGCGGCGCGCGCACGTGTCGCAGGCGGAGTGCAACGATGACGCCGGCGCCGAGCACGAAGCTCACAGCGCCCCACACCAGGAGTTGTAGCAGGTGGACTCGCTCCAGACCCAATAGATCCGGCGACCACACGTCAGGCGTGGTGTTCGGACGGATTGCGTACTCGCGTCACGCGTGCAATGTACGCCGCGCGCGCGTCATGGAGCAACGAGAAACGCCGGCTGTCGCTCGTTGGTCGTACGCGGTAGCACAACCGTCGTCTTGGTGGACGACAGCGAGAACGCCACGATCGCACCCGTCGTGTCGGTCGGATTCGTGACGCCGAGACATATCGAGGCGCTGCACGCGGGTTCGCCGATGCCGAGCGTGTCGCTCGCAAGCTGCTTGACCGCGCCGGACGCGATGGTCACGCTCACTATGGCCGGCAAACCTGTACCGGACTGGTAAACGATCGACTTCCCGTCGGCCGACCAGATCGGCGAGAACGCACCACCTGCCTCGTGGCTCACCTGTGTCGCGTTGCCGCCGGCCGCTGCGACGACGAACACCTGCGAGGTTCCGGTGCGCGTCGATGTGAAGGCGAGCTGCGAGCCGTCCGGACTCCACGCCGGCGACTGCTCGGGCACGCTTGCATCGGTGCCAGTGACAAGCGCCGTTGCCGTCGGGAAGCCGGTGTCCGAGAGCGCCGGAGCCGGCACGATCCACACACGCGGTAGTCCGCTGCGATTACTCGCGAACGCGATGAGATCGCCCTGCGGACTCAGTGCCGGTTCGAAATCGCTCGCCGCATTCTTGGTCACGCGATGTTGCACGGCGCCAAGCGTGTCGGCGATGTAGATCTCCTGGTTGCCGTCGCGATCCGAGGTGAACACGAGGAGCGACGCGGCGCCCTTGGGATCTGTGTCGTTGAAGCCGTCACTGGTGATTTGGATCGAGCTGTCGTTGCGAAATAGATAGAGCTGTGCCGGCCCGGTTGCATCCGACACGTAGACGAACGTCGGGATGCTGCGAAGGCTGGGAGCCATGGACGAGCTCGAGCACGCAGCGAGTGCCGCGATGCACACAATGGACAGCGACGTGACTGGCCGCACTGCGCACCTCACACCGATACAGGTTCGATGAGTCGCTCGGCGACCAAATCGTCGAGCAACTGACTGACTGCGCGCGCGGCGTCAGGTTTCTCCACGTCGTATTCTCGCACCAGTGTGTCGACGATTTCCTCGTCAGTCGCTTGCTGTTCGAGCAGAGACCAGATTCGCGATCCCGTCTCGTTGAGCGAGAAGTAGCGCTTCGTGTACAGGTGCAGCAGCACTGCACCGTCGCTGAGCGCCGCGGACAGCGCGTCGGGAACGATGCGGTAGCGAGTCATGTCGCCGCCGACAGTAGCGTTGCATGCACGGAGCGCAGTTGGGCGGATGTATGTACTAACGAGAAACACGGAACGCACTCGACGAGATCGCGAAGCAGCGCGAGGTGAGACCGCGCGTGATCGTCGGTGAGCAGCAGAAACGTCGATTGCCGCACGAGCATCGCGAGCGCTGCCGTCGGTGGAAGCGCGGACAGCACATCTCGCTCCCCTCGCGTCAATACCACGACGCCGCCGATCGGTGCACGCTTCGCGAACACCGCGTTCACGTCGAGGCGATGCCGGTCATCCTTCCAATCGACGAGTGACTCCTGCTGAGTCAGCTCCGGAAACCACGTGGCGAGCTCGATGCTCACTCGTAGCGGCTCTCGCCAACCATGCACGGTCACACCGTTCGGACCGCGCTCGAGCACGACGCCATCGTCGCCTAACACTGGCCATCCGCCGCGCGCCAATGCATAGGTGAGCGTTGATTTTCCGCAGCCGCTCTCGCCTGTGAGGAGCCATGCGCGTCCATCGGGTGCCACTACACCTGCGGCATGAACGTAGTATCGGGCGTGTTCGCGCAACTTGAGCATCGCACCGACGCGAGCCAGCAATTGTCGCGTTGGGCGAGGCGCCGCCGCATAGCCGGGACCGCGAATCAGTCTGCCATCCGCGAGTTGTAGCTCTGCCCGATGCTCCGTGTCCACCAAGTGAGACGAGGAACCCGTCGTCACGCCGTCGACTAAGCCGCAACGCCAGTGCGTCTGATCATAGGAACTAGACGCACGAACGGGGACGCCGGTGTGTCGAGCGCCCCCGTTTTGTGATTTGCTTCCGGACATCGAGCGTGAATCCCCTAGCAGGATCAATGGCGTGGCGGACTCGCCGAGCTTGGCTGCACCGAAGGATTTGTCGGTGCGACGTCAGGGCTTGGACTGCCGCAGCCAGCCGGACTGCACGAGATCTGCGCCAATAGAACCAGATTGGTCACACCGAGCACGCTCTGCGTGAGGACAGTCATCGACTCATGCCGCGTGAGCGCGGGTGCGATCCATGCTCGCCTGTGAGGTCGCATCGTGTCGGGCTCGGTTCGCGGTGGTATCATCATCGATAAGTTGACCGAAGAACGGCGATCACGAGATGCGGCGGGGTCCGGGCTGCCACTGGGCGCACTCAAGTTAGCATCGCCCAGTGGCCGTTCAAGTCAATCTCGCTCCAAGCCAACTCACGGCTGAGTCACGCCTATGCCGTACGTAACGACGCTCCAAGCGGAGTTATGGTTTCCAGAGACGCTGCCGTCGCCGAAGAACTCGGCCGGTCCGGTGGTGAAAACAGCGACTGAATCCAGCGCGACCGTCGGCAACTTGCTGTACGTGAGACCGAGGCGACGAACGCCGTCGACTTCGAGGGTCACGCTGTCGGAGCCGAATTTCCGCAGGCGATACGTATGCGAGGTCGTCGCATTCACGGATGTACTATCCACGAAATTCGACTGCGGCAGTCCATGCCCGAGTATGTTCTTCGCCAGAAACGCGTATTTCACAAAGCCGATCTGACTGCTTGTCATACCCACGGCGGCCATGCGCGTCCCGTCCAGGAATCCAAACACTGTCTCCGGTTTGAACTGTCCACCGTTGTTGACCTTGACGTGCGCCTCGAAGTAGGCGGGAGTCGCAGCTGCCAGCGAGTCACGACGAAACAGATAGTAATCCTTGTTGTTCGCCAGAATGAGCGAATCGACGCCAGCGGTTTTCGACCAGCTCTCTGTCCCGCTTCCTGACAACGACATATGACCCGTGCGCCAGATTGGCTTCGCATGCTGATCGGGAGCCGAATCCGTCGGAGCATTGTAGAACACGCTCCAACTCGTCTGCGCCGGAGCCGGCCAATCTGCGCCGACGATGAGGAAGAACGAGAAGTTCGTGACCTGCTTCGGCGACGTGAACTGGATGGTGCGACGTGCGCTAACCGTGTCCGCACCGGCCACCGGTTGCTTGGCGGCCAGGCGCTCACGCCAGTACACATACCGTTGGTTAGGCGCGGTGAAAGTGCCGGTGCCGTCGTACGCCACGATCGACATCGCGCACGTGCCCGGGCAATTGGTCGACGTCTGCGTCACCGTTGGGCCGCCGATCACAGCGAGGAAAATTCCGGTCGTGTCGTTCGGTATCGGCCCCGATTGGTTGCTGCCGATCGGATACGGCAAGAGATTGCGCACGCCGAACTTCATCGTCCACGTCTTCGTGTTGTTCTGGGTCGTGACCGTGGCAGCGGCCGCGTACACGCGCACGTTCACGTTTTGCGTACCGTAGATCGACCCGTCGACGCCCGGAGCCAAATCACTCGACGTGCCCTGCAACGGCGTCATCGTGACGTTGCCCGCACCGTCCACTGACGCCATCACGACACCGAGTCCCTCTGACGGCAACACCGCCGGAGGCTGCTGCATTACACCGGTGCCCGTGATACCTGCCGACCGATCACTACAACCAACGACAGCCGCGAGCGCAACGACTGCGCTCGCCGCGCGAATTGCCGATGAGTGGAAACCAAGGCGCCGAGACATCGTCTTCCCCCGAGCGCCATCAGCGGCGCTCTTTTCAAGGTGCCCCTCGGCGGATCATCCCGCCGCGGAAGCAAAGGTTTGACTCCCTGACGAAGCCGCGCTCGAACCGCCAGCCGGCTCCGCCCTGCTTGTCACATTAGACGAGTCTAACCTTGCGTGCGTCACAGGCCGCAGAACAAGTGTCGGCGCCGCGTACATTATTCGCCCAACCGGCGAATTTTTCAAGAGTTGCGAGCCGCCATCTCACGCTGAAACTGCGACCGGCTCCCCCCGATTCCACATTAAGATTCCCCTGATTCGGCACCGGCGTTCCCGAATCAATCCCGTCAGCCCATCCAGCGACCGCACCGATGTGCGCGCCCGCCGCACCACCACTACTGGCGACCCCAATGTCGCCGTCAAGCCCAATCCCCCGGCGCTCGACAAGGGAGCGCTCAGCAGCACACAGTCGTATCGCCGAGTCACGTGCTCCAGGAGCTGCGTCACATCCCACGTCATCGCGTCCATCGCTTCGTGCGCGCCGAACGCGCCGCTCGGCAACACGTCCAGCGTTCGATCGCGATCCACGACCACGCTGCGAATGGCGGCCGCCCATTCGACTCGTCCGGTGAGCACGTCCACCAATCCAGGTGTCCCGCGCACCTTCGTCACCGACGACAACGACTGCCGCTCGACATCGGTGTCGATGACCAACACGTCGCGCACCTGCCGCGCAGCGACGGCGCCGAGGTTTGCCGCCACGACGGCCGTGGTGATCGCGTCGTCGCCCACGATCGACAACAACGGCAGGTTGTCCGTGCGATCAGCCAGCTGCGCGTACAAGAGCCGATACGCCTCCGAATAGAGCTCGACTAACGGAGGCATCTCCTGGTCGGCGCGGCGACGCCGCACGGGCGCTGCCGGCGCCTCGCCGATCGACGCCAGCACGCGAACACCCGCGATCGACTCGGCTTCGTCTTCATCGGACACGCGCGGATCGCGCACCTCGAGCGCGAGCGCGAAAGCAAAGCCGACGACCAAGCCGAGGGCGCCGGCTCCGGCCAGCATCGCGGGCACCGACGCACCGATGGCATCGGCTGATTTGGCGCGCGCCTCGCTCGCATCCATGTCGTGATCCACCTCGCGCGCCCGCTGGAGCCATCGATGCGCAGACGCGAGTGCCGCCGTGGCCGAGTCATGTGTCCGCTCGAGGGCCACCGTGTCGATCACGTGCACCGGGGCAGGAACCGGATCCAGTCGCGCGGACTCCGCGAGCAACGCAGTCCGCCTCGAATCCGCCACCAGCGCCAGCTGCTTGCCCACTTGCGTTAGGCGCGTGGTGAGTGCGATGAAGACCGGATCGGCGCCGCCGGTTGCACCGAAGGCCGCACGGCTCGACTCGAGCCGCGACAGCGTGTCGACCAGCGCGGACGCCCGGCGGTCGCCGCGCAATGCTCGCGCCGAGCCGAGTGCGCGGTAGGATGCGGCGAGCGGCGCATCGTGCGCGCGACGCAACAAGCTCGTGAGCTCGTTCGCTGCAGCGAGCAGCGAATCGCGACGGCTGTCGGTGAGCGCCGCGGTATCGTGGCCAGTCGATGCTTGCGCGTTGCTTTGGCGCACGGCGAGCCGTACCGAATCCGTCGCTCGCAGGAGGGATGCGGCCATCCCGATGTGGTGCAGGATGGCAACCGTGTCCGGCCGCGCCCGCGCTGCACCGAGCGATGCTCGCACCGCGCGCCGTTCTTGCAACGGCGCCAGCACCGCCGCGACTAACACGGCGACGAACACCGTTAGACCGACGGCGCTCACGAGCAGTGGACGCCGGTACACGTTGTGCGCGCGACGCCGAATCCAACCCGGCGCGTGTGCCGTCGTTCCCGGCAACATCGGCGCCTTCGTCGTATGCTCGGCGTCGGCGGCCGACTGCACCGTCATCCGTGTGTCTGCTGCTTCCGTCAGGTCTTCCGACTCGAACATCGCTCACCGTTCAGCTTCGACCCTTGATTGACGCCCACGTGGTCGCTGCCGTCAGCGGGCATCACGGTTCGCCGAACGGGTCGCCCGGCGGCGCGTCCATCGCCTTCGTTGGCGCCGGAAGCTCGCGGCGATCAACCCACCGGCCGAAGTCGGCCGCGATTGCGGTCCAATGCGCGCGTTCGCCGAACGTGCGAGAAGCGCGTGCGTGTCGCGCGGCGATCGTGCGGAGATTCGAGATCTCGAGCTCCGCAATTGCTCTGACGTGCTCTGCCGCGTTGGTATCGGACGCGAGTGCGAGCAACCGGTCGGCGACCGCGCGCTGCGTCACGCCCTGCAATGCGGCCAACTTGGGTGAGGATGGGGTTCGAGCATTCCACGTCGCCGCAACGAGTGAGTCGATCACTTCCTCGAGCGTGATGGGATTCGCCTCTTCCGTGGCGAAACGAACGACTCGTGCGGCGCGCTCACGCTCGAGAATCGCATTCACGATCATCTGCGACAATGATCGCGCGGCGCCAAACTCATCGAAGGCCGGACGCGTGCGGCTCCCGAACAACTCGACCGATGCCTCGTACGAGAACGGTCGCGGACCCATCAAACTCAATACAGTGTCCGGAATCGCCAGCTCCGCCGGCGCGAGTGCGCCTAACAGTTGGTGCAGCGCCGCCCGCTGCGCTGCCGCCGGCAAGGGGCGCGTCTCCTGCTGGCCGTCGCCGCTCACTGCGTTGGCGTACTCCATTCCACCGATCGTCTTGGCTAACGAATTGAGAGCAAAACGGTGGAGAAAGTACACGGGCACGAACCGCTCCTGGAGCAGCGCCACTGGTTCGCCAGCGCGAATGTTGCGAAGACCGAAGCTGGCGATAGCCGCGCGACGCACGGCCATCTGGTCGCGCAAAAAGCCGGCCGCAGAGGACTGGTCATCCCACAAATTGGTTCGTGGATCGGATGCGAACTCCGGTCGCGCATCGGCATCCGATAAGAAGAGATATCCCTTGCGCAGCCCATCGGCCACGATCGCGTGCAGCGAATCCGCTTCGCTCGCGCGCGGGAAGATGCCGTATCCCCAGTGGATGGCCCACACATCGTACGCGCCGGGACCTGACGCATATGCTTGGCTGATGTCGATGCTGCCATCCGGCGCGAGACGCACGCGCGGCGGCGGATAGTCCATTACCGAGCCGCGCTCGTACGTCGACGCGATGTAGTTGTGCGCCAAGCCTAACGTATGTCCAACTTCGTGCGCGGCCTTCTGTCGCACGCGCGCCAGCACGAACGCCGTGTCGGCGGCCGAGGACGCGGCACCCATGAGTCCTGCATACAGGTTGTAGTCCGTGCGCTCGCGATGTGAATCGAGGCGCGCCATGCCCTTGATGATCTCACCGGTGCGAGGATCGCCGAGTGATCCTCCAATGGACCAGCCGCGCTCGTTGCGATTCTCCCATTGCACCACGTTGTATCGCGCGTCCATGGGATCGACCCCTTCGGGAAGATCCTCGACGCGGAACGCGCCCTTGAGTCCGGCCTCGTCGAACGCCGTGACCCACCAGTTGACGCCTTGTTTGACCGCCGTGCGAATCGGTTCTGGAATCCCGCGGTCGACGTAGTACACGATCGGATTCGTGATCGGACTCGTCGGATCGTCAGGCCTAACGCGCTCCAATCGGTGGCGCCCGATCCATCGTTGCTCGAGCGAGCCCTGAATGGGTTGCCCGTAGTCCTTGAACGTCACGCCGAAGTATCCGATGCGCGGATCCAGCGCACGAGGCTCGTACGCGCTGTCCGGCAGCGGCAGGAACGACAAATGCTGGCGCAGCGTGATCGCGGCGGGGTCGGGCACGATCTGCGAGACGACGTTGCCGGCGCGCCCGTTCGCGAGCGCAAACGTCAACGACGCATCGATCTCCGTGTTTTCCGGAAAGGCCTTCGTGTACGGCGCGTAGATGGTCGAGCGATCGCGCGACAGCGTGTACGAGCCTTGCTTGTTCGCGTCGAGCGTCTCGGCGACGTGTACCCAGTCGCGAAAGACCATGTCGCTCGCGTCGACGAGCACGCGCCCGCCGGATTCCTCTGCGACGACCGGCAGCGCGGCGACCGTGCTCGGCGGAAACGATTCGTGCACGGTGCGGACGTGGTCCTCGTTAGGCAACGAGCTGCGATAGTTCCAGTTCTCGAGCACCAGCAGCACGCGCGTTCCCGCGCGATCGAATCGCGCCACGAACGCGCTCACGTCCGCGCCGCGATCGAGCCCGATCGGATTGGATCCCAAGCCCGTCGCCAGTGTGACGAAGAGCAGGGCGTGCATGGAGTCGTGCGGAATCTCGAGGAGCACGCGCTGGCGCTTGGCATCCAGATCGAGGGGAAGAAACCCGTCCCAGTGTTGCGTGCCGCTCCGGGCATTGGAGGCCGTCTGCACGACGGTATCTCGCGTCGTGGTCGGCGGTGCGGCCGGCTGCACCGCCGACACGTGGGACTGCTGGCTTGCGCAGGCAAGAGCGGACAAGCCCACGACAATTCCGGCGAGGGTTCGCTTCATACGCTATCGAGCGGAGGAGGGGACGAGAGGATGTGCGCGATGCGGCGAGAAACTTCGAGGAAGAAAGTAACGGGGGCGAGAGTGAACTAGCACCCTCGCCCCCATTTTGCGGTGACGCGCCGAAAATCTACGCGCTTACTGCACCGTGACCGATCCCTTCATGCCCAGCGCAAGGTGGGGCACGCAGTGGAACGGATAGGTTCCCTTCGGGACCTTCGCGAAGGAAATGGTTTCGCTGTCGCCGGCATTCATGAGAAAGTTGCTCGAGAGCGGTGACATCTGGTTCGGCATGTTCGCCGTCAGCTGCGCCGTCGCTCCTGCAGGAATCGTCGTCGAATCGAACGCGACATTGTGCGGGCCGCCCGACTCCATCTCGAACTTGATGCCGTCGCCCTGTTTGATGGTGAGCGTCGCGGGCTCAAACCGATAGCCTTTCGCATCGCCCACCATCTTCACTTCCCATGTCTTACCGGTGATCGGCGCAGCGGCTGCCGACGTTGCCGCCGCTCCGCCTGCGCTGGGTGCAGCGGCTGGTGCCGCGGCGCTCTCACTCGCTGCCGGCGCGCTAGCCGCCGTGGTATCCGAGGTCGACGCCGCGTTCTTCGAGCCGCCGCCACACGCGCTAAGGACGAATGCGCCGGTGATCAGCGCCGCCTGTCCGATGAACCGCATTGCTTGAGGCCTCCAGTGCCGAGCTGTTGCAAGAGTTGCTTGGATTGCTCCGGGTCCCCTGACTACGAAGCATTGTGAACTTATTCACATGGATTCCGAAAGGCAAACCACGCGGGAGTGTTCGCGCATTGCGCGTGCCAGGTACCGTGTCACCCAACCAGCAGACTCCAGACACAAACGGGAGCGCCGCAACGCGACGCTCCCGTCCGTAAGGCACGCGATTCGGGCTTACTGCACGTTGACGACGCCAGTCATGCCTGGATGAATCGAGCAGTGATAATTGAAGGTCCCTGCAGTATTGAACGTACGACTCACCTTCGTGTTCACTGACGCGTTGATATCGGCAGGCGTTCCCGCAGGCGTCGGCACATTGAATGTCACGGTGTGCGCGAGCGATTGGAAAACCCACGTGACGGATCCGCCGACCTTGATCGTAACGCTCGGCGGCACCACTTGTTGACCGGCGGTCATGGTCACGGTGTCCGTCAGAGGAATGTCCGCAACTTTCACGGTTCCCGATCCATTCTTCGTGATGCCGCCCGAAGTGAGCGAGGCAGAGATCGTCACCGGTCCGCCGAGTGCCACGGACGTGACGAGACCGCTGGCGTTGACCGTTGCGATTGTTTCGTCGCTCGACGACCACGTTGCGGCTCCCAGCCCGAGAATCGGATGGCCGTTCTGATCGAGCGGCGTTGCCGACATCTGCGTCTGTGTGCCGGGCGCACCGAAAATGGTCTGCGTATCCGGCTGAACCTCGAGACTAGTGAACACCGGTGGCGGTGGTGGTGTGACCCCGCCGCCGCCTCCGCCGCAGCCGGCAGCCACGACCGAAGCGAGAATGATGACCATGGACGCGCGCATAAAATCCCCCGGAGCCTGCGAGTGAAGAAAGAAACGGAACAGCCAGCTCGTACGGTTCAACCTTGAACAAACTTCGGAGCTTACACATGCAGCTCCCAGTACTCGTCGCCCTACTGTTACCTCTTCGCTAGCAGCGACCGCATTGCGTCGCTGTCACCGCGCTCCATTGCAACCTCGGCCGCGAGGCTGACGTCGTCGCGGAAGATGCTCGCCACGGCGAGTGTCTTACCCTTGCTCTGATAGGAGATGGCACAGTCGCGCTTGTCGATCGATCCCTGCACCTCGATGCGATCCCAGCTGGACGCGTGACCGACATACGCGATCGTGACGTCGTAGTGGGCGCTCCAGAAAAACGGCGCGGACCGGAAAGGTTCCCGCGCCCCCAGCAGGTTGCGCGCGGCCGCCTGGCCCTGCCGTTCCGCAACCACCCAGTGCTCGACACGGATGCGCTCGCCGGTCCACGCGTCGGGCCAACGCGCGATATCGCCGGCGGCGAAGACGCCCGCGGCGTTTGTCTCGAGCATTTCGTCCACAAGCAGTCCGCGATCCATTGCCAAGCCCGCCGCCTCGGCGAGGGCGACGTTGGGCCGAACCCCGATGCCGGCCACAACCAGCTCGCCGGCCAGCGAGCGTCCGTCGTCCAACACGACCCCATCGGCGCCCACGGAGGCGACGGTGTGTTGAAGGTGGAACACGACGCCGTGTTCCTCGTGCAAGGCCTTGATAAACTTGCCTAACTCCGGACCGAGCACCTTCTCGAACGGCAACGCCTCGGGCGCGACCACGTGCACATCCAGGCCGCGCGCGCGGAGCGATGCGGCCACCTCGAGTCCGATGAAGCTCGCGCCGACCACGATCGCGCGCTTCGCCCCGGACGCCGACGCAATGATCGCCCGGCTGTCGCCGAGCGAACGGAGGTGGTGCACACGCGGCGAATCGGAACCCGGCACGCGGAGTTGTATCGGACTCGCGCCGGTCGAGAGCAGCACGCGGTCGAAGCGATGCTCGCCGCCGCCTTCGAGTGTCACGCGCTTGTTCTTCGCGTCGAACGACGTGACCCGTCCGCGCACGATGTCGATGCCGTTTGCGGCATCGAAGCCGGACGGCCGCAGCGGAATCCATTCCTCAGGCGCGTTACCGGCCAGGTAGTCCTTCGAAAGATTCGGGCGGTCGTACGGTGAGTCGGGATCGGCGTCGATCACCGTGATGCGGCCATCATATCCCTCGCGCCGCAACATCTCGGCGGCAGCGTTCCCGGCGGCGCCGCCGCCGATGATCCCGATGCTTCCGGGCCGCTGGCCGCTGCGGGGAGATGGGTTTGGCGTCGGCGCCAACGGCTCTCGTTCGACCTTCTGCGTCACGTATGCCGTGCCGTTGCGTATCTCGACACGCCAACACGCGACGGGGTTGAGCGCGGGCGCCCGCAGGGCCTCTCCGGTGCGCAGGTTGAAGCACGCGTGGTGCCACGGACAATGCACGTGATCGTCCTCGAGCAGCCCCTCCGCGAGCGGTCCGCTGTAGTGCGAACAGACGGCGCCCATCGCCAGCACCTCGTCGCCGCGACGCACGATCAACACCGCTTCGCCGTTGGCGTGACCGAGCAGCATCACGCCCTCGGCGAGAGCGGTGAGAGAGATGCCTAACGTGAGATCCGGTCCTGCCAATTGCTCCTGCTCGCTGCTCATCGCAAACGCTCCGTGACGTGTGGTCGCAGAGTTACAGGCACCACGGCCGCACTTCAAGTCGCGGACTGGCGAGCATCGCGGTTACTGGCCGATCTTGGCTTGCAGATTCTTCGCTGCCGCCAGGTGTCCCTCGAACGCCGGGACGACCTTCTGCACGAACGCCTTGAGCTCCGCGTTCTGAATGGCAGGCAGGAGCGTGTTGTTGATCGCGTCGATCACTTGCTGATGGAACGCGACCTCGTGCGCAAGATACGCCTTGTCGAATTCGGCTCCGTGCTTCGTCTTCAGATCCTTGAGGGCGGCTGCAGCGGCCTCGGCGCCCTGATCGGGCTTTGGCGCAGTCGGCTTCACGCCCAGCTTCTTCGCCAGGTCACGGCCCTGTTGGCGGACTGCTTTGTGGTCGCGGGCGAACTGCTTGCCTAACTCGCGAACGTCCTTATTGCTGGCGCGCGACGCGGCGAGACCGCTCGTCTCGATATCCGCCGTGTTCGCTTCGTCGAAGATTGCAACGATGGTGGCGTCATCGAGCGCCACGCGAACCGTGGCGGGCGCGGTCGTCGTCGGATGCGCCTTCGGCGTGTGTGTGGCCGGCATCGCGAACGCTGACGCGAGCCCTACAACTGCGGCGATTGATACCATCTTCAGCATGACATCCTCCTCTTCGTGCTGGATTGTGGTCCCGAGCCCCACTCATCCCGGGATATCGTGCGTGAGAAGATGGTGCTGGTTATAACAATTTGTCAATCAAATCGTGTAGATATTGTGTTTCCTTGCGCCAACTGTTATCCTGTGCGATACGACAAGGACCGCCATATGAATAGCGTAACCCGTTGGAATCGTAAGTTTTACGCCAGTACGCGCGGACGTATCGTCGGGCTCCTCAGACGAGCGGCGCTCACGGTGGACCAGATCGCCCGCGATCTCCGCCTCACCGACAACGCTGTTCGAGCCCATCTCGCATCGCTGGAGCGCGACGGACTAGTCGAGCAAGACGCGCCCAAGCGAGGCTCGGTCGGAAAGCCGGCGCATACGTATCGCGCGACGGACGAGACGAACGAGCTGCTCTCGCGCGCGTACGTGGTGGTGTTCGCTCGACTCATCGACGTGCTCTCCGAACGCATGAGCCCGACCGAGCTCCAGAGCCTCATGAAGACGGTCGGGAAGCGGCTCGCCGAAGACAAGACACGAGGAAGTGGAACCCGTCGTGAGCGCGTGGAGCGTGCGGCCAATCTCCTCGAGGAGCTCGGCGGTGCGACGTCCGTCGAGGAAAACGACGGTGTTCTTCGCATTCGCGGTTACGGCTGCCCGCTCGGCACCGCGGTGCGAGGTCACCCGGAAGTCTGCGGATCGGTGGAAATGCTGCTCAGTGAAGCGGTCGGCGCACCTGTGCGCGAATGCTGCGAGCACGGCGAGCGTCCACAGTGTTGTTTCGAGGTTTCGGTTGAGTGAGTCGACGAGCGTGATAGGTACGACCACGAGGCTTCACGACGGCCCGCCCATGATGGACGGGCCGTTCTTTTTTCGTTCCCGCTTGCAGCCTCACGTGCCGGGAGCGATGGTGCGCAATAATATCCGATTGTCTCGTTGCACGGCCGGCGTCGACTAACGAACGCGGCGACGCCATCCGCGGCGCGATCCGGGAGAGCTCTGTTGATCGTCATTCCAGCCCTTAATCTCCGCAACGGCGAATCCGCGCAGCTTGCCGATGCAATCGAGGTCGCGCGATCATGGGTTGCCATGGGATTTGGAAGACTGCACGTCACCGACCTGGATGCTGCGTCAGGACGCGGTAACAACGCCGCCGTGATCACATCATTGCTGCACAGCATAGATGCGGAGATTCAGGTGGGCGGCGATGTCCGCACCGTCGATGAAGTCGATCGTCTTATCAGCGCAGGAGCGGACGGGGTCGTTGTCGGCGCTCGCGCGATCGAGGAGACGAGTTGGCTCGACGACGTAGCGTCTCAATTTCCAGGTCGTGTCGCCGTGGCCGCGCTCGTCCGGGATCGTCACATCACCACCCGCGACCGGCGCACGATGGCGCGCGACGTGTTGAGCACGGTCGAGGACTGGAACGAGTTACCGCTCGCCTCCGTGATCGTGACTGTGGCGCAGCGCGATCGGCAGATGCGTGGGACCGACCTGTTTCTCATGGAAGATCTGACGGAGATGTCGACGAATCCGGTCATCGCGGCGGGCGGCATCACGACGGTGTCGGAGCTGCGCGATCTCGAGGAGCGCGGGGTGTCGGCCGCGATCGTGGGTTGGGCGCTCACGACAGGGGCACTCGACGCTCGTGTCCTGGCCGAGCAGTTCTCTCAGCAATGACGAGGCGCCGGCGCGGCGCTTCCTTCATCCGTTAGGCAAGACACCGACCACGCGCGCTGCGCGCGGAGCCACCATGTTCGACCTTTCGCAACTCGACTTCTCGCATGACTTCGTCACGGTCGTGGCGCAGGACGCGAAGACCGGCGACGTGTTGATGGTAGCTCGCGCCGACCGCGAGTCGATCGTGCAAACGCTGGCAACCGGCGATCTCCAATGTCACACCAGATTGAGTGGACGGTGGCGGCCGAATACCGGCAATCGGCAACGCGTCGTGTCGCTCGAGTGCGATTGCGATGGCGACGCACTGTTGGCGCGCGTGTCGCCGATCGGCCCGGTGTGCCATACGGGCGCGATCTCGTGCTTCACGCATCCGGAGACCAACGAGGTCGATGCGCCGCCCGAGCGCCGCGCGTCCGAGGGCGCGGCCGCGCGGACGCGCCTCCGCGCGTTAGGCGATGAAGCGGCCCGTGCGATCACGATGTGCGCAACCGAGGATCTGTCGATCGCGAGCGAGGAAGTTGCGAGTCTGGTCCATCGCGCGCTGGTTGCGTTGTGCGCAGCCGGTGGCACGTTGTCCGACGTCCAACGCCTGCTCGGTCAGCGCACGGCACCCACATCGGGCCCGGTGTCGAGCCGTGCATAACGCCACCGCCGCCGCTCGCCTGGCCTCGTGCTTCGGTCACGCGCGCGTGCGTACCGGCGTCACACTCGCACCCTACACGACGTTCAAGATCGGAGGGCCCGCCGATCTGTTCGTCGAGGTGGAGACCGCCGACGAGTTGGCGATCGCCGTTAGCACGGCGCGCGACGCCGACATTCCGTGGTTTGTGCTGGGACTCGGCGCGAACATTCTGATCGGCGACCGCGGATTCCGCGGACTGGTCATCCGGAATACGGCGTCGCACGCGCATTGGTTCGAGGACGGCCGCGTGTGCGCCGAGAGCGGGACGATCATGCGCGAGCTGATCATGGAGGCGGTGCGGCGCGGCTGGTCCGGGCTCGAGCACTACGTGGGCATCCCCAGCTCGTTAGGCGGCGCGGTGTGGCAGAACTTGCATTTTCTCGCGCCGGCGCCCGAGCGATCGCGCACGATGTTCCTGGCCGACGTGTTCGACTCCTGTGAGATTCTCGCGGAAGATGGATCGCGCCGTTCGGTGGACGCGTCGTACGTCCAGTTCGGATACGACGACACGGTGTTTCACCACCGCCGCGACGTCGTGCTCACCGCGACGCTGAAGCTATCGCCCGGCGAGCCCGCAACGATGCGACGCATCATGGAAGAGAATCTCAGTTGGCGCGGCGCGCGTCACCCGTGGCTCGATTGGTTCCCCAGCGCGGGATCCATCTTCAAGAAAATCGAGGGAGTGGGTGCTGGACGCCTCATCGACCAGTGCGGGCTCAAGGGTCACCGACACGGCGATGCGCAGATCTCGACGATCCACGCGAACATCATCGTCAACCTTGGCCACGCGACGGCGTCGGACGTGCGCGCGGTGATTGCCACCGCGCAGCAATGCGTGCAGGAGAAGTTCGGCCACCACCTGGAGCCGGAGATCGGCTTCATCGGCGAGTTCTGAGACGCGCGCTACTCGTCGTTAGCAATCTCCTCCCACCGGCCGACCGCCGCATCCAGCTCGCGCTTTGCCGTATCGAGCTCGGCGCTCAATTCGCGAACGCGCTCGAGTCCGGACGGAGAGTCGTACAGCGCCGGATCCTCGAGCAAGGCGGTGAGTGACGTGACGCGCGCATCGATGCGCATGACGTCCGCCTCGGCAGCGTCGAGTGCGCGCCGCGCCGCTCGACTCGTGCGTTCCTCGACTCGACGTTGTTCTCTCTCGGCCGCCGCTCTGCGCTCCTCGCGCGTTGGCCGACTCGGTTCGGTCTTCGCGCTGGCGGCCGTTCGGCGCCGCTCGTCCACCCACTGCTCCCAGTCGGCAAACCCTCCGTCGAAATCCACGATGCGCCGATTCTCGAGCGACCACACGCGCGTTGCGAGACTCCGCAGCAGGGCGCGGTCGTGGCTCACGAGAACGATCGTGCCATCATACGCCGATAGTGCATCCTCGAGCGCTTCGATCGACTCTACGTCGAGGTGATTGGTCGGCTCGTCGAGCAAAATCAGATTCGCATGCGCGAGCATCAGCATGGCGAGCGCCAATCGCGCTCGTTCGCCTCCGGACAGCGTATTGGTGCTCCGCTGCACGGTGTCGCCCGTGAATCCGAACCGGGCGAGGTGGCTGAGGAGCGCGCCACGGCCCCATAGCGGTCTCAATGTCGCGATGACGTCCAGCAGCGATTGCCCGGCCGGCACTTGCGTGAGCTCCTGCCGATAATACGCCGCCGCGATCGATCCGCCTGACCGAATCGTTCCGCCCGCGAGCTCGAGCTCGCCCACTGCCGCGCGCAAGAGCGACGACTTGCCGGTGCCGTTCGCGCCCACCAGTCCGATCACGTCGCCGCGCCGTACTGTCGCCGAGAAGTCCGCAATGAGCTCGCGGCCGTCCTGCGCGACGCGGGCGCGGTCCGCGACCAGTACCTGATCGCCGCCCCGCTCCGTCGCCGATAGACGAAACGCCATCACGTCTTCTTCGCTCGGGGGCAGACTCAGTCTCGGCATCCGCTCCAAGCGCGTGCGTCGTCCCTTCGCTTGGCGACTGTTCTGTCCGGCGATGTTCCGCCGAATGTAATCCTCTTCGCCGGCAATCACGCGCTGCTGCTGCGCGTAGGCGCGCTGCTGGGTGAGCCGGCGTTCGTCGCGTTGTCGGACGAATGCGCGATAGTTCCCGGTGTAGGTGAACGCACGCCCGTCTTCCAAGTGCAGCACATGGTCGACCACGCCATCGAGAAACGCGCGGTCGTGGCTGATGAGCAGCACCGTCTCACCGGCGTCACGCAAGTACGATTCGAGCCACGAGGATGTCTCGAGGTCGAGGTGATTGGTCGGCTCGTCGAGGAGGAGAACATCGGCTGGCGTCACCAGTTGACGCGCAAGCGCAACGCGCCCGCGCTCTCCACCGCTCAGCGTGTCCACAGATTGCGCGCGTGCTCGCTCCGGATCGAAACCCAGCCCGTGCAGCACCGCGTCGACGCGAGATGAATAGGTGTAGCCGCCCTCGTGCTCGAAACGCTCGAGGTCGTGCGCGTACGCATCCAGATCGTCCGCCGTCACGCGGTCGCCCAGCGCACCCATCCGCTCGGCTTGTCCGCCTAACGAACGCTCGAGCGCGATGAGTCTGCCGAACGGCGCGGCGGCGGCGTCCCACACGGTTCGCGCATCGCCGAAGTCGCGGAGTTGCTCGAGAAGCGCGAGCCGCAGTCCGTTCGCACGACTCACGGCGCCGGTCGACGGCTCCACGGTTCCCATGACGAGCCGGAACAAACTCGTTTTCCCGGAGCCGTTACGGCCGATGATGCCCCAGCGTTCGCCGGCGCCCACGGTGAAGGTCACGTCCGTGAGCAGCGGCTCGGATCCGAACGTGATGCCCACCTGTGCCATCGACAGCTGAGTCATGCCGAGCGCGAACGGTTGTCGATTACGATGCGGCGAGCCACGATGCCCACTCGGATTCCGCGAGACCTACCGTCAGCCGTTGCTGAAACCGAACCAGTGGTGTGCGTAACAACTGTGGCTCGTCCACCAACAGAGCCAACCACCGCTCGTCCGAAAGCCGAGAAGCGCGGAGTCCGAGCTCCGCGTAACGCCGAGATTCGGTATCGACCAATGCCGGCACGCCGAATCGTTGTACGAAACGCGTGAGCTCTCCGCGGGATGCCGGCCGCTCCGCGAGGTTCACGAAATGCGTTCGCACACGGCGCTCCGAGAAGAACCGTTGCGCCTTTCGCGTGTCCGCGCACTTGCGCGTGCCGAAGATCTGTACTTCCATGCCTGCCCGTCGAGGAGCGAGAATTGAGCGTGCACGGAATCTATACGATCGCCAGGTTGCGCTCAGCCGCGTGAGCACTCCACTTCGATATCGCGCGGCGTGGTGGGTACCGGGCGCCCATGTCCGAACGCTGTGGGGCAAGATGGTCCGCACGCGACAACGCGTGGACACGGATCGCGAGCGGTGGGACACGCCTGATGGCGACTTCCTGGACATCGATCGAATCCGCGGCCGCGACGGACAACCGCGCTTGGTAGTTCTTCACGGCCTCGAGGGCTCGTCGAACTCGCATTACGCGCGCGGTCTGCTCATGGCGGCACGCGGTCGCGGGTGGGCCGCGGATGTTCTCGCCTTTCGATCGTGCGGCGGCGAACCCAACCGACTCTTGCGCTCGTATCACTCGGGCGAAACGGGCGACCTCGATTTTGTCGTGCGCACGTTGATCGCGGCGCAACCGCATCAACCGATCGTGCTAACGGGCGTCTCGCTGGGTGGCAACGTCCTGCTCAAATGGCTCGGCGAACGAGCTGAGTGCGTGCCGTCTCAGGTCGTCGCCGCGGCGGCTGTGTCTGTGCCGTTCGATCTCGCTCGGGGGTCGATGCACTTGCAGCGCGGCTTCTCCAAGCTCTACGAGTCGTACTTTCTGCGCAGCTTGCGACGGAAGGCGTTAGGAAAGGCCGCGCGCTTCCCCGGCCGCCTCGATCGCGCCGCCATCGCGCGTGCCCGCACGCTGTGGGACTTCGACGATGCCGTTACGGCTCCCATCCACGGTTTTCGCGATGCGCGCGACTACTACGACCAGTCGAGCTCCATCCGATTCCTCGGCCGCGTGCGCGTGCCGACGCTGTTGCTCAACGCAGTCGACGATCCATTTCTGCCGTCCTCGGTACTCGACGAGGTGCGCGTGATCGCGAAAACAAATTCGGCGCTGCACGTCGAGTTCGTGGCCAAAGGCGGACACGTCGGATTCATCTCGGGCACCGCACCATGGCGACCCGTGTACTATGCGGAAGCACGCGCGATCGAATTTCTCGACGATGCGCTGCGCCGCCGGACGACCGGCCCATGACATCCGAGATGCCTAACGATACCCGCCGGGCGACGCCCGCCGACTGGCACCGCGAGCGCGCACAGGAGAGCGCGAGGCAAGCGGCCCTCGTCGCCGCGGCGGCGACGCGGATCGGGCGGTATCGCCTGCTCGCGTTCGCGCTGTTCGTCCTGGCCTGTGCGTGGGCCGTGACGCCGGCTGCGCCGCTTCCGTTAGTATCGTTGGTCGCGGTCGTCGTCACGCTCGCCGCATTTGCGCTGCTCGTCCGACGGCACCGCGAGAACCGCATGGCGTACACGGCGCTCGAGCATCGCCGCGCGTACCACGAACGCGCCCTGCATCGCATCTCGCGCGAATGGTCTGCGCTCCCGGTGCCGCGCACACCCGCCGACCCCGCGAATCACCCCTACGCATCTGACCTGGCGATCACCGGACCATCGAGTCTGCTGCAACTGCTCGACGTTGCATCCTCTGCTCCCGGCCGTCCGACGCTGCGCGAGTGGCTCTTGGACCCGCCACCCGCCGCGAGCACCATCGCCGCGCGCCAACCCGCCGTTCGCGAGCTCGCAGCCCGGGACGATGTTCGCGTCGATCTCGGCGTTCTGGCGATCGGCGTCGGGGAGCTCGATCCGGCCGCACTCGAGCGCTTTTTCGCCTGGTGCGAATCGGAAGGCACTCTCGCCGATCGGCCCGCGTTGGTATGGGCCAGCCGGACACTCACCGGCATGATCATCGCCGCGATGGCCCTGCAAGCCGCTTCGCTCCTCGCCTATCCCTGGTGGTTAGCCATCGTGGTGGTCGCGCGCGTGTTCCGGATGGCCGCTCGAGGCAGCGCGAACGACAGCAGCGCGATACCGGGCGTCTCGTTCACTGCGTTAGGCGGGCACCGCGCGATGCTCGCCGTCATCGCCGGCGCCACGTTCGACACGCCTCGTCTCGCGACGCTTTCCGCTGCGCTCCGAGAAGCGCCCGGTGCCGCGGCCGCTCTTGGGCGCGTGGAACGCATTGCATCGTGGGCCGAGGTGCGCCAGTCGCCAATGCTCCATTTCGTGCTCGACTGGCTGTTCTTGTGGGATTTCCACGTGGGTGTGGCATTCGACACATGGAAGCGAACCGCCGGTCGGCATGTACGCGGTTGGCTCGGCACACTCGGCGAATTCGAGGCGCTCACTGCGCTCTCGACACTCGCGCACGATCAACCGAGTTGGACTTTCCCCGATGTTCACGCCGACGCCCCGGTCACCCTCGAGGCCGCGGACCTGGCGCACCCGCTCATTGCCGATGCCCAACGCGTCGCCAACGACATCACCCTTGGTCCTCCGGGAACGTTCCTCCTCGTCACCGGATCGAACATGTCGGGCAAGAGCACACTGTTGCGCGCCATCGGCGTCAACTGCGTGCTCGCGCAAGCGGGTGGACCCGTATGCGCATCGCGCTACCGATCTCACACCCTGCGCGTGTACGCGAGCATGCGCATCGAGGACTCACTCGCCAACGGCGTCTCTCTCTTCATGGCGGAGCTTCGGCGTCTCAAGAGCGTTGTCGATGGCGCGCGCACGCACCTCCCAGAGCAGCCACCAGTCCTCTATCTCTTCGACGAGATGCTGCACGGCACCAACTCCTCCGAGCGCCGCGTTGCCGCGCGGATCGTACTCGAACATCTTCTTCAGGCCGGTGCGATCGGTGCTGTGACATCGCATGATCTCTCACTCGCTTCCGCGGAGCCAATCCAGAGTGCCGCACGCTACGTGTCGTTTGCCGATTCCATCGATCGGACGAGCGGCACACCCGTACTTCATTTCGACTATCGACTTCGCGATGGCCTCGCGACGTCCACCAATGCTCTCGCTCTGCTGGATCTCGTTGGACTCGGGCCGAACGCGTCGTGAGCAGCATCGCGCCAGTATTGGCGCACCACTGTTATTCCGCTAATCGCTTCTAGACATGCGCGCACTCTTCCTTTCGTTCTTCGTGGCCGGCCTGGTCCTTGGCGTGATCAGCATGATCTCCGGCATCGATCGCGAGCAGCGCCGTGGCCGCTGGGTGAAGTACCTGAACCTCCCGACGCTCGGTACTGCCGCGGTACTGTTCGGAATCGTCGGCTATCCGCTCGCCAAATACACGTCAATGCATGCTGGCGTTCTCGTGGCCATCGCGGCAGCCGCTGCCATTGCGGGCGGCGCCGGCATGGTCGGTGTCATCGCTGGCTGGGCGGTGCCGAGCGCGGCGCGCGACGTTCCGGACGAGCGGTATCTGCTCCAGGGACACCTGGCTCGTGTGATACGAGCAATCGAAGGATCGCGTGAAGGCGAGATTGCGTTCGACGTCGAAGGGCGGCGTCAGATAGCGAGCGCCGCGAGCCTCGACGGAACGTCCATTGCCGTGGACGCTGAGGTAGTGATCGAACGCTTGGAAAACGGCGTCGCGTACGTCGAGCGCTGGACCACGATAGCCAAGCAACTCGAGCTGCCGTCGTAGCCGGCACGAGCAGCGCCCGGGCCCTTGCGTGCGCGCGCTTGCGCGCTCAACCGGCACTCCGTATATGGTGCATTACGAGGTGCGGCCCATGTCGGATGCGTTGGTCTTTGGGATCGTCTTCATCGCGTTTGTGGTCCTACGCATCGTCGCGGCGACCGTTTTCTTCCTCTGCCTGCTTCCGGACGGCGATCGCTGTCCGAATTGCGACACGCCAACGCTTCGCATCCAGTCCCGCGGGTGGAACCTGCTCATGCCCTGGTTCCGCACGAGTTGGTGCTATGCGTGCAATTGGGAAGGCCTGCTCCGAAACGGCGCGCTCTCGCCGCAGCCGGAAACGCAGGAGCAGCCGCGTCACGACGTCAAAACCTGACGCTTCCTCAGTCGTGGCGTCGGCCGGTCACCCACACGCCTAACCACGTCGGCCAGTTGCCGCTCATCTCGACGAAGTCGTCGAAGTAAACCAAGCCGGCCGCCTCGAGCTGTTCGCTCAACGCGACGATTGCGTCGTCCTCGTGGAGCGGTCCGATGGCAACAATCTCGCCCTCGACGCGAAACTCCTCGGGAGTGAGGGCGAATCGTTCGTCGATGGCGCTGCGCACCAAGCCGGATCGCTCGAACGCCTCCTTGCGAATGAGCATCGTGGGCGCGTCTGAAGGAAGCGCGAGCGGCATGCGTCAAGTTTGTCGTAACGCAGGCAGCGTGTCCACTCGACCGGCTCCGCCGGTGCACGGGCCGATTACTTTTCGCGCATGAGCGCGCACGCGTCCCCTCCGACAATGGGAGCAGAGCTGGACCTCGACGTCATCGTCGTCGGCGCCGGCCACGCCGGCACCGAGGCCGCTGTCGCCGCGGCACGACTCGGCGCGAACGTTGGGCTCATCACCGCCGCGCTCGAAACAATCGGGCAGATGTCGTGCAATCCCGCGATCGGCGGCATCGCAAAAGGGACGGTCGCCCGAGAAGTCGATGCACTCGGCGGCATCATGGGTCGCGCGACGGATCTCGCGATGCTGCAGTTCCGCATGCTCAACCGCAGCAAGGGTCCCGCGGTGTGGGCGCCGCGGGCACAGTGCGATCGGGGCCTTTACCGGCGCGCCGTTCGATCGCTGCTCGAGGAGCAGCCTACGCTGCACACCATTCAAGGCACAGTCGCGCGCTTGTTGATCGATGCGGACTCGCGCCGCGCGTTAGGCGTCGAAACGCTCGAGGGGCGACGCTTCACGGCGCGCAGCGTCGTCATCACGGCAGGGACGTTCCTGCGCGGTCGTATCCATATCGGCACCGACACCAAGCTCGCCGGCGGCCGCGCCGGCGACGCGCCGGCCATTCATCTCGCACAACAGCTCGAGGAGCTCGGGCTCGAAGTCGCGCGTTTCAAGACCGGTACGCCGCCGCGCGTCGATGGGCGGTCGGTCGACCTCTCGCGGCTGCAGCGCCAGGACAGCGAGGTCGACGCGTTCGACTTCTCGTGGTCGCACTTCTGGACCACATCGCGTCGCAGCGAATCGGGCACGAGACATCCGGATCAGCTGCCGTGTTGGATCACGTACGCCGGCGCCGAGGTGAAGCGGATCATCGGCGAGAACATCAACCGCTCGGCCATGTACGGCGGAGCGATCGCGTCGCGCGGCCCCCGATACTGTCCGAGTGTCGAGGACAAGATCGTGAAGTTTCCCGACGTCGAACGCCACCAGGTTTTCCTCGAGCCCGAGGGACACGACACGGCCGAGCTCTACGTGAATGGTTTGTCGACGTCACTGCCCGTCGACGTGCAATTGCAGTTCCTGCACGCAGTACCTGGTCTCGAAAACGCACGCATGACGCGCGCGGGCTACGCGATCGAGTACGACTATTACCCGCCGGTGCAGCTCGACTCCGCTCTGCAGCTCAAGGCGCTCGGCGGCGTGTACCTGGCCGGGCAGATCAACGGTACGACCGGATACGAAGAGGCAGCGGCACAGGGTGTCGTGGCCGGCATCAACGCGGCGCTTTCCGCGCGAGGCGACGGACCATTCGTCCTCGGCCGCGAGACGTCGTACATCGGCGTTCTCATCGACGACCTGGTGACCCGCGGTGTCGACGAGCCGTACCGCCTGTTCACGTCGCGCTCCGAGTTTCGCCTAACGGTGCGGCAGGACAACGCCCTGCGCCGCCTCTCGCCGCGGGCGATAGCGCTCGGCATGTTCTCGGAGCGAGAGGTCGCCGCGGTCGAACGCCGACTGGAGCACGAAGATCGCGCGCTGCGTCTTGCCCGCGACACGAGCGCCGAGCCGGCGAATGTGGAGGCGCTCCTCGTCGCGGCGGGGAGCGCGCCGCTCGCGCATGCCGTTCGAGTGGCCGAATTGGCAAAGCGGCACGGCGTTTCGCTCGACGCGCTCATGCGGTCGACGGGGATCCGCGGCGAGCTGTCGCCGGAAGCGGTGGCGTCGGCCGAGCTGGAGCTCAAGTACGCCGGGTACTTCGAGCGGGAGCGCGTGCAGGCGTCGCGGCTGCAACGCATGGGCGACTTTGCGTTAGGCGCCGACATCGTGTACGACGACATGCGGTCGTTGTCGTTCGAGGCGCGCCAGAAGTTGGGCAGGATCCGTCCGTTGACGCTGGCGCAGGCGGCGCGCATTCCCGGCATCAGCCCGAGCGACCTACAGAACCTGGTGCTCGAGGTGACGAAGCGTCCGGTGGTGCGTGAGCCGCGGGGCGATGCACGCGACATCTCGGCCGCCGCGCGCGAGAGCTGAGGGTCGGCCGCGATTTATTCTCTTTCTGTTTCTTAATAGCCGTCCGCCTGTGAACCGGGCTCATCACTGGAGGGTGCGATGAGAATCGTTGCCTTGATGTTGGGGATTGCGATCGCGTGTCCCGTTCGGGCACAGGATACGAGCGGCGCGGGCCGGATGAACGGGCGCGGTCCGACGATCACAGCGACTGGACATGGCGAGGCGCGCATCACGCCCGATCGGGCGACGCTGTCGATTGGGGTTCAGACGAAGGCCGCGACGGCCGCGCAGGCCAGTGCGGACAACGCGCAAAAGCAGCGGGCGGTGATTGACGCGCTCAAGTCGTTAGGCATCGCCGACCAGCAGATCTCGACGGTGGAATACAGCGTGTATCCGGAAAGCGCGCCGATGACCAACAGCGAGAGAGCGCCGCGCATCATCGGGTACACGGTATCTAACACCGTGCGGGTAGACGTGCAGAAGATCGATCGGCTCGGCGCCCTCATCGATGCGGCGCTCGGGCACGGCGCCAACTCGATCAACTCGTTGGATTTTTCGTCGTCGCACGAG
The DNA here is from genome assembly GCA_035277485.1 of Gemmatimonadaceae bacterium. Taxonomy (GTDB): domain Bacteria; phylum Gemmatimonadota; class Gemmatimonadetes; order Gemmatimonadales; family Gemmatimonadaceae; genus JADGGM01. The sequence continues at coordinate 52,633 of DATEKK010000198.1, read as the reverse complement.
GATGATGCGCGGCGTGCTGCGTTAGCCATTGCCGTGCAGCGCGCGCGGGGCGACGCGGAGGCCATGGCGCGCGGTGCGGGCGGGCGGTTAGGCGATCTGGTCGACCTCAGCTCGCAGTCCGGTTCGCGACCCATCGCGTTTGGCGCGCGCATGTCACTGGCGGCTGGCGCGGCGACGCCGATCAGTCCGGGCAGCGAGACGGTGTCGGTCGAGGTCGCCGGCCAATGGCGCTATGTAGCGCAATAGTGGCGCGCTTGGCGCCTTGGTAACGCCTTACTGGCGCCTAGCTGGCTCTATATCGAGCCGTTTTGGCATCTGAATGGTGATCGCGGTTTAGAGCGTTTCACGTGAAACGTTGCCCAATCGTACAGTCGGCGTTTCACGTGAAACAGAAAGATGTCTTCCGCTGGACAATCACTGATTATATTGGCGGCGCGCGAAAGACTTTCTTCGACCCTTAGATGGACGGAAGCGACTGGTGGCTAGGGTCATCGCGATTGCCAATCAAAAAGGTGGCGTGGGCAAGACCACCACGGCCGTCAATCTCGCGGCCAGTCTGGCTGTGGCGGAGCAGCGGACGCTTCTCGTTGACGGCGACCCGCAGGGCAACGCGACGAGCGGGGTGGGTCTCGACGGCGAACGCGTACCGCGGACGGTGTACAACGCGCTCATCGGTGAGTGCTCGCTCGCCGAGGTCATCCTCAGAAGCATTCAATTCGCGCATTTGGACGTCGCACCGGCGACGCCGGATCTCGCGGGCGCCGAAGTCGAGCTTGTCGACAGTCCGCGCCGAGAGCTGTCGATGCGCGATGCGATCGCTCCGGTTCGCTCGCGGTACGACTTCATTCTCATCGACTGTCCGCCGTCGCTTGGTCTCCTCACCGTCAACATGCTGGCGGCGGCCGACGCGATCCTGATACCTGTTCAGTGCGAGTACTACGCGCTCGAGGGACTGTCGCAGCTGCTGAACACGGTGCACATGATCCAGCGCGGCGTGAACGCCGACCTGGCCATCGATGGCGTCCTACTCACCATGTACGACGCGAGGCTCAACCTCTCGCGTCAGGTAGCGACCGACGCGCGCGAATACTTTGGACCCAAGGTGTTCGACGCCGTCATCCCTCGAAATGTCCGGCTCGCCGAAGCGCCCAGCTTCGGGAAGCCGATCATTCTCTATGACGTCGCATCGGCCGGCGCCCAGGCGTATGTCAGCGTCGCGCGCGAGCTACTCGAACGATACCGACGCAGCGGCGACTTCACGCCGGCTGCCCTGGTCACCGAGCCGCCGGCACGCGACGTCGCACGCGCAGACTGAGTGAGTCCGGAGAGACTCGTCCCTGCTAGCGCCCTCGGACGAGCCGTCGCTTTCAAAAATCCGAGGCTGACATGATCGCATTCGAAGCCATCCCAATACATCCCCATCATGTCTACTGAAAAGCCCAGACGCTTGGGACGCGGGCTTGAAGCGCTGCTCTCAACGCGGCCGAGTGCATCCACTGCCGAGGCGGCAGCGGGCCAGGCGCTTCAACGAATCGCGCTATCTCGCATTCATCCGAACCCCTACCAGCCGCGCGTGGAGTTCAACCCGAACGAGCTGGCGGAGCTCGAGGCCAGCCTCAAGGCGAATGGCCTGCTCCAGCCGATTGTCGTTCGACCGCGGCCAAAGGGGGATGGCTTCGAACTGATCGCCGGCGAGCGACGACTGCGCGCCGCAACGCGAATTGGCTGGGACGAGATCCCTGCCGTCGTGAAGGACATCGACGACCAGATGCTGTTGACGCTTGCGTTGGTCGAGAACCTCCAGCGATCGAACCTGAATCCAATTGAAGAGGCGCAGGGCTATCAGCGTCTGATTAGTGACTTTACACTAACGCAACAGCAGATAGCGGAACTCGTCGGGAAGGATCGCACGACTGTCGCTAACATACTGCGACTACTGGCTTTACCTGAGTCCGTCCGCCGCATCCTCCAAGACGGCCACATCACCCTCGGACACGCCCGCGCCCTGCTCGCCATCTCCGACGAACGGCAGCTCACCACCCTCGCTAATGAGATCGTCGTCCACGGACTGACCGTCCGCGACGTCGAGGATCGAGCCCGAGCCGGACAGGCTCCACGCACCCGGCCCCGCGCGCGCCGCGGCGCAGCAAAGAGCGAAATACCTCCCGCGATTCGGCGCGCCAGCGAAGAACTGCGCCGGCATCTGCAGACCGACGTGTCCATCTCACAACGCGACTCGGGACGCGGCGCCATCGAGATCGTCTTCTATTCCGCCGACGATCTTGATCGATTGCTCGATCTCCTTCTAGGAAGCCGACGAGACGCGATGTGACGAAAGAGCCCAGCGAAAAACTGTCTGGACGTGGGTACGGCAATATCTACACGCCGCATGCTGGGTCGATGATCATCCAGGTGCAGCGAGAAAGCGGCCTGGCCAATCGCACGATCATCCTAACGCAACGCCAAGTACGCCTGCTAAGGCGCGGCGCGTACGCGGCCGGGACCATTCTCGCCATCGTCGTGCTCAGTTGGTTCTTCCTGGCCACCCAAGCAGCACGGGTTCCGGGATTGACCCATCGCGTTCAAACTCTGCAGCAGGACGTCACGCGCCTCGACACACTCCAGGCAGCACTCACGGCGCTCGAGAGCAGATTCCAACAGGTGCAGCACATGCTCGGCGCGTCGACGCCCCAAACCGGCGAAGCCGCGAGCAACCCTGCGACATCACCAGCCGCGGACACCTCGGCCAACTCGATTCCCAGCCAGTGGCCGCTGGCTGTGGCGGGCACCATCGTCGCGCGCGACGACACCACCTCATCGACGCGCGGGATGGATATCGACGCGCCGTCCGGCACGGAGGTTCGTGCCTCGGGCGCGGGTTCGGTCGTCGAGGTCAGTGTCGATTCTTCGGGAACCGCAACGGTTCGGATCGCACACCGCGACGGTTATGAAACCACGTATGCGGATGTGCACAACGTGCGGCTGTCCCAGAAAAGTCACGTGGCGGCCGGCGCCGTCATCGGTGTGTTAGGCAGCCCAACCAACGCCCTTCCCGCGCACCTTCACTTCGAAGTGCTTCACAACGGCTCGAGCGTCGATCCCATGTCGCTCATGAAACAAGGACCATCGAATGGCGATCTTCAATAAGGAGGCGCGCGCAGCGGATGAGACGCGGAGCTCCGCGGTCGGCGGAAGCTCATCGCTGTCGATCATCGCTGCGGGCACGAGCATCGACGGCGACATCGAGAGCGAAGGCGTCATTCGCGTCGAAGGACGCGTCGACGGATCCATTCACGCCGGGCGCCAGGTTCTGATTGGTCGCCAGGGCGAAGTGCGCGGCGACATCACCACGCGCGAAGCAGTCGTCGGCGGCAAAGTCGAGGGTACGATCAACGCCAGCGAGCGCCTCGAGGTGCAAAGCACCTCGGTGATCACCGGCGACATCAACACCCGCGCAATCGCTGTCGTCGAAGGTGGCCGCATCAACGGCACCGTTCGCATCACCGATGCCAAAGAGCATGTCGAAGCCGAAGAAGTCGAAACCCCCTCTTTAGCCTTCGGTCGCTAGGGCTCCACTCGGCAGTCGGACAGCGCCGTACTACCTTTGAGGCGACAACCCACATTCGGTTGTCGCCTCCTTCGTTTTTTGCACCTTCACAACGCAATAAACCACAAGCTCTTATGCCAGCTGTACACAGGCATGTGCGATTGTTCTCCACACTCTTCCACATTTGCGCACTCTCGGCCTGCGGAGCCGGCGCGGGATCTGGGAACGTCGCGAATGCGACTGATTTCAAGGTGGCCCTGTTAACGCCGGGACCCGTTTCGGACCACGCCTGGAACGCCGGCGCATATGAGGGTTTGCTTCGCATTCGCGACAGCATGGGAGCACATATAAGCCACATTCAGGTGAAGACGCCCGCCGACTTCGAAGAGAACTTCCGAGCCTACGGTGCACAGGGATACAACCTCGTGTTCGGTCACGGCTTCGAATTTCAGGACGCGGCTTCTCGAGTGGGACCTGAGTATCCCCATACGATCTACATCACGACGTCGGGCAATCGCTCCGGACCGAACGTCGCACCGATGATTTTCGGATTCGAGGAGCCGTCCTACCTGGCCGGCGTCATCGCGGGCACGCTGTCACACTCGCGCGTCGTCGGTGTGATTGGCGGCACGGATCTGCCTCCGGTGAAGAGCAGCTTCCTCGCGTTTGCCGCCGGCGTGCACGCGGTCGACCCACACGTTACTGTCCTCACGTCCTACATCGGCAATTGGGACGACGCGAGCGCCGGCAAAGAACAGGCGCTCGCGCAAATCCAGCGCGGCGCCGATTTCATTTTCCAGAATGCGGACGCCGCCGGACTGGGTATTTTCCAGGCCGCCAAGGAATCGAAAGGCGTCTATGTTTTCGGAGCGAATTCGGACCAGAACGGTGTTGCACCTGGCGTCGTCATCGCGAGCGTCGTCATCGACCTGCCGCACGCATTCCTAACGGTGGCGCGGCAAGTGAAAGCGCGGACGTTCAAGCCGGGGATCCTCTACCTGGGAACAGGTTCGGATGTGACCAAGCTCGTCATCAATCCGGCGCTCGCGTCACTCATCACGCCAGCGCTGCAAGCGCGGCTCGACACGACGCGCCGGGCGATCCTCGCTGGGCGACTGCACCCGCCCCGCATCGAGTTCGTCGATTCAACGAGCGCCCACTGAGCATGGCGGCGCTCGCGGAGATAACGCAGTACCTGGATGACCTCCTGCGCATCGCGGAGATTCCGGACTACCCCAATGCGGTAAACGGGCTTCAGGTCGACAGTGACGACGACATCGTGAGAATCGCCGCGGCGGTGGATGCGCGGGAGCGCACGATTCGCGACGCCGCAGCCGCCGGGGCCAAGCTGCTGTTGGTTCATCACGGGCTCTTCTGGGGCGGCGTACGTCCGTTGCGCGGGCCGGCGTTTCGTCGCATGGACGCGCTCATCACCGGACGCCTGGCGCTCTACTCTGCGCACCTTCCGCTCGACGCGCACCCCACCCTTGGCAACAACGCGCTCCTGGCCCGGGCGCTCGGCCTAACGCAGTCGTTCGGTTTTGCCAGGCACCAGACGATCGACATCGGGGTCGGCGGCGATTCGAATTCACCGACTTCGGAGATCGTTGCGCGCGCGGCCGAGTTCGCGCAGCGCTATGGCGGGTCGGTTCGCCACACCGCGAGCGAACCGGGACGCGCCACGAGGCGTTGGGCGATCTGCACCGGCGCCGGCGCATCGCACGACACGCTCGCGGAGGCGGCACTCCGCGGCGTGGACACGCTCATCGTCGGCGAGGGCCCGCACTGGACGGCGATCGACGCCGAAGAGTTAGGCATTGTCGTGATCTATGCCGGGCATTACGCAACCGAAGCGCTCGGCGTCCAGGCGCTGGCCGCCGATCTGAGCGCCAAGTTCCAAATCCCGTGGTCGTTCCTGCACGTACCCACGGGTCTGTGACGCCGAACAGCGCCGCGCTCGCACTCGAGAACATCGCGCGCCGCTTCGGCTCGGTGCGAGCGCTCGACGACGCGTCGCTGCTGGTGCGCGACGGAACGGTCCACGCCCTCCTCGGCGAAAACGGGGCCGGCAAGACGACGTTGATGCGCGTCGCGTTCGGGCTGCTCCGTCCCGATGCAGGCGCGATCCGCGTGCACGGCCGCCTCGTCGAGCTCTCCTCGCCCGCGGCCGCGATTGCGTTAGGCATCGGGATGGTGCACCAGCATTTCAGCTCCATTCCGGCGCTCACCGTTGCCGAGAACGTCGCGCTGGGCGGGCACGGCGCGTATCGCGTGCAGCGCGTGCGGGCGCGCGTGCGGGAGATCGGCGAGCTCGCCGGCTTCGCGCTCGACCCGGATGCGCGCGCCGGCGACCTGTCAGTGGGTGCGCAGCAGCGATTGGAAATCGTGAAAGCCTTGGCCCACGGCGCGCGCACGCTGATCCTCGACGAGCCGACAGCGGTGCTCGCGCCGCGCGAAGCGGACGATCTGCTCGCGATGCTGCGTCGCTTCGCGGGCACGGGCGGCGCCGTCGTGCTCATCACACACAAGCTGCCGGAAGCACTTTCCGTCGCCGACGACGTGACGGTGCTTCGCCACGGACGCACGGTGCTCGCCGAGCCAGTCACCAACGTCGACAACATCACGCTGGCGAAGGCGATGATTGGCGGTGCGCCTCCCGCGGACGTGCGTCACGCACATGCGGAGCCTGGTGACGTCGTGCTGTCGGCGCAAGGCCTCAGCGTGACCGATGCGCGTGGCGTGGTGCGTGCCCGGGAAGTGAGCCTCGACGTTCGGTCGGGCGAAGTGCTCGGCGTGGCGGGCGTCGACGGCGCGGGTCAACACGAGCTGCTGCTCTGTCTCGCGGGCCGGCTGCCTTCGACCGCCGGACGCGTCCTGGGATCCACGACGATCGGCTTCGTTCCGGAAGATCGCCATCGCGACGCGTTGATTCTCGATTTCGACATCGCGGAAAATCTCGCGTTGCGCGGTGCCGGGGCCGCGCGCGGGCGCTTGGCGTGGCCGAGCATTCGATCGCGCGCGGGCGCGCTCCTAACGGAATACGATGTGCGCGCGCCATCCACCGATGCCATGGCCGGCGCGTTGTCGGGGGGGAACCAGCAAAAGCTGGTGTTGGCGCGCGAGCTGGAGGCGAAGCCTCGCATCGTAATCGTCGAAAACCCGACGCGCGGCCTCGACATCGCGGCCACCGCGGCGGTGCACGCGCGACTTCTGCGTGCGCGGGACGCCGGCGCCGCCGTCATTCTCTATTCGAGCGACCTGGACGAGGTGCTGTCGCTGGCGGATCGACTCATCGTGATGTTCCAGGGGCGCGCGCGAGAGGTTCCTCTCGACCGCGACGCCGCGGGTCGCGCGATGCTGGGCGCCGCGTGACGGCGCCTGACGAGGCGGCAGCACGATCGCAGCTCGCCATTCTCGCGGCGTGTCTCGTCCTCGGCATGTCGCCGTGGTTCAGCGCGACGGTTGCAGCGCCGGCGATGATCGCAGAATGGCACCTCCCTGCGGCGAGCGGCCCGTGGTTTACGATGGCGGTGCAGCTCGGATTCGTGGCCGGGACGTTGGTCGGTTCGGTGTTCATGCTCAGCGACCGCTGGCGCGCCGAGCGCTTCGCTGGGTGGAGCGCAGTCGTGGCGGGCATCGCAACGCTGTTGATCGCCGAGCGCGTGCACAGCGCCTTGGGAGCGCTCGTCCTGCGGGCGATCACAGGCGCGGCGTTGGCCGGCGTGTATCCGCCCGGCATCAAGCTGGTTGCTGGATGGTGGCGATCCAGGCGGGGACTGGCGATCGGCGTGCTGGTCGGCGCGCTCACGATCGGATCGGCTTCACCTCACCTGATCAACGCACTGGCGCCTAACCAGAATTGGCGTGGCGTTCTCTTGGTCTCGGCGGCCGCGGCACTCGCGGCCGCCGCCCTCTTCTTGTTCGCGGTTCGCGAGGGCCCGTATCAAGCGCCGTCGGCGACCGTGAGCCTCGCCGGACTGCGACGGGTCGTCGGCGATCGCGGTGTGATCCTGGCGACCGCAGGCTACCTCGGCCACATGTGGGAGTTGTACGCGATGTGGAGTTGGATCGGGTTGTTCTGGACCGCGGTTGCTCTCCAACACACGCTGCCTCGTGTGGTACCGAGCATCATGGCGTTCGCCACGGTCGCGTCTGGCGCGATCGGGTGCGTGGTTGCCGGGTTGTTCGCGGATCGCTTCGGTCGTACGACGACGACGATGACCGCCATGGTGATCAGCGGATGTTGTGCGTTAGGCGTCGGCGTTGCCTATCGCGCGGCGGCGTCGCCGATGGTCCTCGGCGTGATCACGTTGATCTGGGGCGTGAGCATCGTGGCCGACTCCGCACAGTTCTCGGCCTGTGTGACGGAGCTCGCGCCCCCCGAGTACGTGGGAACCGCACTCACCGTGCAGACCTGTCTCGGCTTTCTGCTCACGGTCGCGAGCATCCGGGCCGTGCCGGTTTGGGTTGCGCAGTGGGGCTGGGGCTACGCGTTTGCGCCTCTCGCGGTGGGCCCGCTCTTCGGTACTCTCGCGATGTTCCGGCTGCGGGCCGCGCAGTATCGCGCGCGTCTCGCCGGCGGTCACGGTTAGGCAGCGGCACGTGTCCGGCCCCAGCCCCGGAGCGGACCTTTCGACGAGTCGGCGGCGGCGGCTCGGCTCGTCGCTGACGGGCGGGACCCTTGCCGCTGTCGTTGCCGCGCTCTCGCTCATTCTGCTGTGGATCGCGCTGCGAATGGCCGGCTTCGATGCCACGCTCGCGATGGGTGCCCTGTGGCGTGGCTCATTCGGGGCCTGGTACGCACTCACGTCGTCCACACTCGTCCGTGCGACGCCGCTCATTCTCACGGGGCTTGCGGTCGCGATCGCATTTCGCGCCGGCGTCTGGAACATCGGCGCGGACGGGCAGCTGCTCATCGGAGCCGCTCTCGCGACCGCCGTCGGCCTCGCATGGGGTGACGCGCTGGGATGGGCCGCGCTCCCGATCGCCCTCGTCGCCGGCGCCGCCGGAGGCGCGTGTTGGGCGGGCATCGCCGCGGTGCTTCGCACGCGCTTCGGCGTGCTCGAGGTGATCAGCACCATCATGCTGAACTTCGTCGCACTCGATCTCGTGGGGTACCTGGTGCGCGGTCCGCTGCAGGAACCGAGTCACGCGTATCCCCAGAGCAAACCGATTCCGGAGCACATGCACTTGCCGTTTCTCATTCCCGGGACACGGCTGCACTGGGGATTTGCGTTAGGCGTCGCCGCGGCGATCGTGCTCTGGTGGGCCATGCGATCGACTGCCGCCGGATTTCGCGTTCGTGCGATCGGCGCCAACGCCGACGCCGCGCACATCGCGGGACAAATCGACGTCGCCCGGACCACGACCAACGTGTTGTTGCTGAGCGGCGCGCTCGCCGGCTTGGCCGGCGCGATCGAAGTCAGCGGTGTCACGTACGCGTTGTACGAGAACCTTTCGCCGGGCTATGGCTACACGGCGATCGCCGTCGCGCTGCTCGCTGGCCTGGATCCGCTCGGCGTTCTCGGCACGGGGATCCTGTTCGGGGCGCTCGAGGCTGGCGCCCTCTCCATGCAGCGCGAAGCGTCCGTACCGTCGGTGGTGGTGACCGCGGTCGAAGCTGCACTCGTTCTTCTCCTGCTCGCGATGAGCCGTCGCGGCGCCGCGGCCGGCGTCATCGGGCGCTTTGCGGGGGCGCGATCGCCGAGTGCCGGGGACGCATCGTGACCACGGCGCTCACGAGCTTTCTCGAAGCGTCGGTGCGAACGGCGACGCCACTTGCGTTGGCGGCGTTAGGCGAGCTCGTGGTCGAGCGCGCCGGCGTCATCAACATCGGGCTCGAAGGCATCGTGCTCGGCGGCGCGTTCGGCGCCCTGCTCGGCGCCGGCACGAACAACCTGGCGCTCGGATTCGCCGCCGGGTGTGCGGCCGGGTTGGCGGTGGCGGCGCTGTTCGGCGTGTTTGCCGTGGCCATGCGCGCCGACCAGATCATCACCGGGACAGCCATCAATCTGCTGGTCCTTGGCCTAACGGGGGCGCTCTATCGCGGGCTCTATGGAGCGACCGGTGCGGCGCTCACCATCCCGACGACCGGCTCGGTCGCGGTGCCGCTCTTGTCGCGTATTCCCGTGCTCGGACCGACGTTCTTCGATCAGCCACCGCCGACGTACCTCGTGTATCTCGTGGCGCCGGCGTTGTGGTGGTGGTTGTATCGGACGCATGCGGGTCTCGCGATCCGCGCGATCGGCGAACGATTGGAGTCGGTTCGCGTCTCCGGCGTAAACGTGCCTCGCTGGCGGTGGATCACCCTTGTGGTAGGCGGCTCGCTCGGCGGCATGGCGGGCGCGACGCTGGTATTGTCCCAGTCCGGCACGTTTGCGGAGGGCATGTCGGCCGGGCGCGGGTTCATCGCGATTGCCATCGTCGTGCTCGGTCGGTGGCGCCCGATGGGCGTCTTGGTCGCCTCACTGCTGTTCGGCGCGGCGAGTGCCTTACAGTATTTGTTCCAGGCGATGGGCTGGAGCGTGCCGTACCAACTCTTTCTCGCGCTCCCCTACGTGCTCACGCTCCTGGCGCTCGCCGGTTTTGCCGGACGTCGCATCGAGGCCCCGGCAGCCCTCGGCCGCGCCGCCTAACATCCGGTGTGCACGCTCGTCCAGCGCACGCGCCAGGATCCGTCCGGCTGTCGCTCGATGAGCGCGTACGCGTTCGTGTCCTGTCCTTCGCGCAATACGAAAAGCCCAACGTGCGCCGGCGACGGCAGGCGCACAGCGGCAAGGACATCGGTCGTTTCGATCGTCTCCTCCAATCCTCCCGCACGCTCGTGGTACGCGACGTGGAACGCCGCATCGGGCGTCGTCGTGCTCCGCTCGGCGATGAGGAGCGTGTGCTGCTCGAGCGGCGAGGCCTCCTGATTCAAGCGCCTAACGAGATCGGCGACGACGTCTTCCGTACCCGCAAGCGCTTCGAAGCGATACGCGTAGCGAACCGAGAACGGAATGCCGCGAAAGGTGCGGCTCGTGTCGTCCGGCAGCGCAGACGCCAGCCGCGTGAGATCGGCCGCCAACCGCGCCGAGTCGGTGCCTGACATGCCGTCGAGCGAATCGAGACGCATGGCAGAGACGTGTTGGTCAACGAATCCCACCGTCCAGCCGGCGAAGCGCGTCGTGTCTCCACCGACACCGAGGGTCGCGGTCGGCCATTCGACGCACTCGTCGCCTGCCCATTGTTTCGAGCCCGCCGAAATCACGGGCACCCTGTCCACGCTGCCGCCGCGGCTCACGAGTGAAACCGAATCGCCGCGCAGCGTTGTTGCGTCCAGCTGCAGCGTATCGGGCACGGTGCTGTCGCTGTAATCGGGGAACACGACCCACGCGTTCGCCGCCGACGCGCCACGGGCCAACACCACGGGACCGGCGCTCGAGTCCCATTGCGTCGATGGCGCCGGCGGCGGTTGCGTCGCCACCGATTCTGCTGCGTTAGGCGGGGCCGTACGCGCCGGCGCGGGCTTCTTGGATCGTTCGCACGACGCGAGCAGCACAACGAGCACGCCGAGCTGCGTCGCGCGCTGCATCACTACACGGCCGGCCGATAGCATGGCTGCAATCTTCCTGCGCTCGATGCGGGCGTCAACAACCCGCGATTGCCATCCGTGCGCTGTTTGTTCTCAGCGCGGAGGAAGGAATCGCCCAACGAGATCCCAATGCCAGGCATCTCGACGAATGCCTGTGCGCGGATCTTTGAGCGGTTTGTATTGGAGACGTTCGGGAGGGAGCCCAACGTCGCGTCCGTACGCGAGCAATCGCTCACGATCGGTGGATACCAGATGCGCCATGGGCTGCCCCCGGTACACGTGCCGGTGCAGCCACAAGCCGCCATCCATGGCGAATGTCATTCCTGCTTGTCGGTTTTCGAATTCGCGATACCAGCCCGTCAACGCGTTGCCTCGAAGCTCAAGCCTTCCTGTATCTCGCTAGTTGCAGGCGACGACGGACTCCACAGTGGCAGGAGACGGCGGTGTAGCGGTGCCAATGTAGATCGCGCATACGGAAGACGATGCGCCGGGGTGGCTCGCGGTTGCCGACCATCCCGATGGCGACGCCTCGCCAACCGTCACCGTCGTGCCGGAGGACGGCGTAAAATTGATCGCCGTGAGGTCGGTCGAGTAGACGTCGTTCGTGTAGTAATACGACTCTTCCGCGGTGGCGAGATTGCGAAGGTCGGACCGCATCGTTGCCGTATAGGCTTTGCCTTTCGTCGCGGAGAACTTCGGAATCGCGATCGAGGCAAGAACGCCAATGATCACGACTACGATCAGCAACTCGATTAGGGTGAAGCCGGATTTGTGGGAGCGAGACATAGGACGTTCCCCATGACCGTGAATTGATGCCACGACGCGTGGCTCACACGGGGGTCCAAGGGCAATGGGGGTGCCGCCTGGCGTATTGCTTATAACGTGTTGTGGGTCGGTGAGTTACAGTGTAGGAGACGTCAGGCCACGGTTATTCTGACCGCTCGATTTGCCATCCTTGTGGCAGACTGCAATGCCAGGATGAGAGCGCGCTAAGCGGGCGTCCTCACTGGGTGCAGCCGATGACGTTCTTGAGCGTGGCGGGCGCCAGGACCGGCGCATTGCCGTAGTAGATGGCGCACATGGCGCTGTCGCCGGCATAGTAGGCCTTCGCCGCCCAACCGAGTGTGTCAGCCGACACCATGCTGACGGACACGCGCGGACTGCTGTTGTACTGGATCACTCGAAGGTCGGTGCTGTAGGTCCCGGTGATGTTCCAGTACGCTTCCTCGGTCGTGGCGAGGTTCCTCAGATCCGTGACCATCGTGGTCACGTAGAAGCGCCTCTTGTACTCGCGGTAGCGCGGAATCGCCAAACCGACCAGCACCCCCATCACCACCATCACGACAAGCAATTCGATCATCGAGAAACCGCGCAGGGCGCGGCCGTGTCTCGGCCCAGCGCTCAGCGTAGCCGTTGAGCTCGCAGAGAGAACACGCGCATGACTTCTCGAGGGTGCAAAGCAGTGCACTGGACGCTCTCTGACACCGGATCGCTGGGTGCAACGAGGATGTTCAGGAAGACGATTGACTCTCGCCAATGTCTCGTCGCACCCGTCACTGCTTCGTCTCGAGCCAGTTGTCACCGACGCCGATGTCCACGACCAACGGAACCGAGAGCTCCGCCGCATGTTCCATCTCGTGACTAACGAGCTCGCGCACTGCGTCGATCTCATCGCTCGGCGCTTCGAATACCAGCTCGTCGTGCACCTGAAGAATCATGATCGAGCGCGCTCCACTCGTGCGAAGCGATTCGTGGATCCTGATCATCGCGATCTTGATGAGATCCGCGGCGGAGCCCTGGATGGGAGAATTGGTGGCCGTGCGCTCACCGAATTGTCGCACGCTGAAGTTGCGATCACGCAATTCGGTGATGTATCGGCGCCGGCCGAACAGCGTTTGCACGTACCCGTTCTCGCGGGCGAATTCGACCATCGAATCCAGATAAACGCGAATGCCGCGGAACCGCTCGAAGTACTCACTGATGAAACGCCGCGCCTCGGCAGGCTCGATGCGAAGCTGGCGAGACAACGCGTTGGCGCCCTGACCGTAGATCGTCGCGAAGTTGATCGTCTTCGCACGCGCGCGCATGTCGGGCGTGACGTCTTCGATCGGCACGCCGAAGATGATCGACGCAGTTTGTCGATGGATGTCTCCGCCCGCGCGGAACGCGTTCACGAATGCGGCGTCGGCGGAAAGATGCGCGAGCAAACGCAGCTCGATCTGCGAGTAATCGGCGGCGATCAATTTCCAACCCGGCCGCGGGATGAATCCGCGCCTGATGTCGCGACCGAGCTCGCGTCTGATGGGGATGTTTTGAAGATTCGGGTCGCTCGACGAGAGGCGCCCCGTGCTTGCGACGGTCTGATTGAACGACGTGTGAATGCGGCCGTCGCCTGGATGCACGAGCGCGGGCAACGCATCGAGGTACGTGCCCTCGAGCTTCGACAGCTCGCGGTACTCCATGAGTAGAGACGGCAGCGCGTGGCCCTGCTCTGCCAGCTGCTGAAGCACTGACGCATCGGTGGAAGGTCCGCTTGGTGTCCGCTTGAGCACGGGCAGCTCGAGCTTCTCGAACAGGATCTGGCGAAGCTTTGGATTCGAGTTGATGTTGAACGGCTCGCCCGCGGCCTCGTAGATGTCCTGCTCCACTCTCTCGCGCTCGCGCTGGAATCGTTCTTTGAGCGAGGCGAACCACGGGCGATCGATCGACACGCCCTGCCATTCCATTTCCGCCAAGACGCCCACGAGCGGTAGTTCGATTTCGCACATGAGCTTCGTGAGCGAGTACGCGTCGAGCTGTGGCTCGAACAGCGCACGTAATTGAAGCGTCATGTCCGCGTCCTCGCACGAATAGTCGCGTGCGGCGCTCACGGCACACTCGTCGTACGGCACGGCGTTGCGACCTTTGCCACACAGGTCGTCGTACGTGGTCATCTTGTGATCGAGGAACTCGAGCGCGAGCACGTCCAGCCCGTGCGAACGGCGCCCCGGATCGAGCACGTAGCTCGCGATCATCGTGTCGAAGTCGACGCCCGCGAGCCTAACGCCAGCCCGCCGCAGCACGAGCGTGTCGAACTTGGAGTTCTGGGCGGTCTTCCGGACGGTCGGATCTTCGAGGAGCGCCCGCAGCGGCGCCATCTCGGCGGAGTCGATCGGCGGCAGATTGCGGATTGCCGCCGCGGACGCATCGGCCGCCGACGGGGGCGCGGAGTCCGGCAGCAATTCCTGCTGCGCCGGCCGGTGCGGGCGGTGACGGAACGGGAGGTAGTACGCCTCGCCGGGCGCAACCGCGATCGACAATCCGACCAGCTTGGATCGCAGCGGATCGATCTCGAGCGGACTGTCGCGATCGACGACCGTTTCCGTATCGACCGCGATGTACGGTACGGCGCGCGCGCGTGCGTACACCTTCTCGAGTGCGGCAATCGTGTCGACCGTGACATAGTGCGCGCGCTCCACCGGGCGCGGGGCCGCCGTCGCGTGCTCTTTCGCGAGTGAGTGGAACTCGAGCTCGACGAACAATTCCTTCAGCCGCGCGTGATCGGGCTCGGAAACGGCCAGTGCGGAGAGATCGAGCGCGATCGGCAAATCTTCGCGAATCGTTACTAATTCCTTCGACAGACGCGCGGCATCGGCCTGCGTTAGGAGTGCTTCGCGCGGTCGCTTCTTGGTGATCGACTCCGCGTTCGCGAGGATGTTCTCGAGCGTTCCATACGTGGACACGAGCTCGGCGGCTGTCTTGTCGCCAATGCCCTTCACGCCCGGGATGTTGTCGGACGAATCACCAACGAGCGCGAGATAATCCGTTACGCGCTCCGCGGGGACGCCGAGTCGTTCCGATGCATTTTCGGTCGTGACCCACTGCTCTTCGACAGCCGCGGCGCCGCCACGACCGGGATTGAGCAGTCGCACACCGGGCCGAACGAGCTGCTGAAAGTCTTTGTCGCCGGAGACGACGACCACGTCGAGACCGGCATCGACACCCAGTCTGGCCATCGTGCCGATGACATCGTCGGCCTCGTACCCTTTGAGGGTGATGACCGGGACCTTGTACGCGTCGAGGAGACTTCCAATGCGTTCCATCCCGCGATCGAAATCCGCCTGCAACTCTTCGCCGAGTTTTTCGCGCGTTGCTTTGTAGTCGGGATAGCGCTCGTGGCGGAACGAGAGACCGGAGTCGTGCACCCAGCCGATATAATCGGGCCGGTGCGTGGCCAGCAGGCGTTGGAGAAAATTGACGACGCCCCAGGCCGCCGACGTGTTTTCGCCGCGGCTGGTGGTGAGTGGCCGGGAGATGAGGGCGAAGAAGGCGCGATAGATGAGGGCGTAACCATCGACCAGGAACAGGCGGGCTGGCTCTTTTGGCGGCATGACGAAAAGTCACCCGACCACGCGGGAGAAACCAGGGACGCACGGGCGGTGGCTTGGACCACGAGAAAAAAGAACGAATCCGCTTTGCGATGAGGTCGCGAAGCGGATTCGTGCGAGCCCGGTCTCCAGACACCAACGCCTGCCACGCGTTGGCGGCAGGCGGAAGCGGGGATCGAATGGCCCGTGAGTTCGAGGAGCGTCTAACTGACCCGCTGAACGTTGGCGGCGTGCAGACCCTTGTCGCCGCTTTTGATCTCGAACTCGACCTCCTGTCCTTCGGTGAGCGTCTTGAAGCCGTCCATCGCGATTGCGGAGAAATGCACGAAGACGTCTTCGCCGCTCTCTTGTTCAATGAAGCCGTAACCTTTGGCGTCGTTGAACCACTTCACTTTCCCTCTGGCCATTCGAGCAGCCTCCTGCGGGGTGAAACGGATCCTGCACGGCGTCGTGCGGGGCAAGGCCGGCGGCGGCTTTGCGGCCGCCTATATAGTTTCGACCTGCGATTTTGTCAAGAGAACGCCATGCGGCACAAGAAGATACATATTCCTTCATTCGGATGTTGGCCGGTGGCCTTGCGTTAGGCATCTGCGGCCGAGCGCCGGGCGGCGATCGGGCACCGACTGAACGCATTGGCGGGTCGTACAAGAGCTGTCCAACCGGCTAACGTTAGCTTTAGGGCGCCATTATTCGATCAGTAAGGCGCCAAACGTAGCACTTTAGCGGCTAACATCTCGGATGAGTGGCTTTAGTCCACAGCCGTCTGGGCGCGCGGCTTTCGGCGCCACTCGAGTACCCTCGTTTCGCGAACTAGGGCGCGCAACTAACGATCCGCTACGCACATCCTGCTTGCTGCCTCATAGGAGTCCAGTTAGCTTCGCCGGCGTGAGTCGCGAGAACCTCTCCGGGACGACGCTCGCTGGGTACAAGCTCCACGATATGGTCGGCGAAGGAGGAACGGCGGTAGTGTACCGCGCCGATCATCCGCAGCACGGCACTGTCGCGGTGAAAGTGTTGCGCGAAAAGTTGCGCAACGACAAGACGGCGGTCGCGCGGTTTCTCCGCGAGGCGACGTACGGGACCAAGGTGATCCATCCGAACGTCGTCCGGACCATCGAGATCGGCGAGGCGCGACCGGGCCTTCATTTCCTCGCAACCGAATGGGCGCCGGGCGAGCTGCTCGAGAAGTACGCGAAGCGGCATGCGCCGCTGCCGCCGGCGGAAGTCGCGGCCATCATCCAGCAAATTGCGGACGCCGTCCACGCTGCGCACTCGGCCGGCATCATTCATCGAGATCTCAAGCCCGACAACTTGATGTACGATGCGGCGACGAAGCGGGCCAAGCTGCTCGATTTCGGTATCGCGGCGCAGACGGATCTCTCACCCGACGAACGCCTAACGCGGGCGGGATTTTTCGTCGGCACGCTCATGTACGTCGCGCCGGAAGCGCTGTCGGGACAACTCGTGACCGCGGCGGCCGATCAGTACAGCCTGGCCACCATCGCGTATTACCTGCTCTCGGGGTCGCTCCCGTACACGGCGAAATCACAGCGCGAAATGTTCACGCAGCTGCTGTCGCAGCCGCCGATTCCGCTGCTCGCTTCGCGCAAGGGACTCGACGTGTCGCCGGCGGTCGAGTCCGTGGTCATGAAAGGGCTCGCGCGCAATCCGTCCGATCGATATCCGGACACGTTGTCGTTCGCGACGGCGCTGCGCGCCGCGGTCGAGGCACCGCCGGCGCGTAAGGATGGGTTGTTGCGGCGCGTGCGCTCCCTGCTGCATCGCGAGGATCCGGAAGCGCCGACGGCTTAAGTCACGTCGGCTCGAGCGCGCGGCGGGCTTACTTCTGCCGGCGCGTCGGCGTGCGGCGCCGGCCGTGCCGGCTCCTGCTCGACCGGAATCCAGACCGTAAACGTCGACCCCTTGCCCAACTCGCTCTCGATGGCGATGTCGCCGCCTAACAGACGAGCGAGCCGCCGCGAGATGGCGAGGCCGAGTCCGGTGCCGCGGCGAATCGAATCGCCGCGGGGACCGGCGTTCACCTGCTCGAACTCACCGAAGATCCGCTCGCGCTCGTTCGCGGCGATGCCGATGCCGGAGTCCGAAACATCGAGCGCGATCCACCCCCCACTCGGCGAGGTCAGGCCTTCGTGCGTCGCGGGCGGCCCACCGGGAGCCGGCGTCGGCACGGGAGCCGGCGGCGCGCCGAGCTGGGAGGCGACTGCAGAGATCAACGGGCGCGCGACGCCGCCGTGACTGACGCTGGGCGCCGGCGGCGGCGGCTCGAGATGGCGAGCTCGGATCGTGATGCTGCCCGATGGCGTGAACTTGGTGGCGTTGCTGAGCAGGTTCATCAGGATCTGACGCAAGTGCATCGGATCGGTGCGCACACGCGGCAGCTCGGTGCTGACCGCGATCGAGAACTCGAGGCCACGTTCGGCGATCAGCGGCTCCACCTCGCTGGCCACCGTTAGGACAAAGGCGCGCAGGTCGATCGTTTCCCGATGCACCTCGAGACGCCCGGCCGCCATCTTTGCCAGGTCGAGGATCTGGTCGACGAGGAGCCGGAGATGATTGGCCGATGACGCAATGCGCTCGACCGGCGAGATCTGGCGTTGCCCGAGCTCGCCATAGACGCCGTCGCGGAGCAGCTCGACGAAGCCCACGATCGCGTTGAGCGGCGTGCGCAACTCGTGCGACACGTTGGCCAGGAACTCGCTCTTTGAGCGATTCGCGCGCAGCAACTCCGCGGACAGCCGCTCGAGCTCCGTGGACCGCTCCGCGAGCCGGATGCCTTGGCGACGCTCGTGCAACAGCATCACGATCAATGCGCTGAGCGTCGCCAATCCGATTCCCCATACGAGCGGGCGGACGTTGGCGTAGCTCGAGCGTCGCATCACGATCACGTGCCACTCACCGCCGCCGGGTACCGGCAGCACGGACGAGGCAGTATCGACGTTCGACTCTCTCGTAATCGCGCGTGCGGTTGCGGCGACCGTGTCTTTGTCGGCGACGATCACGAGTTGGCCCCGCACGCGCGGCCGCGCTTGCATGACACTCGCGATGATCGCATCGGTCGTGATCGTGCCGCCCGCGAAGCCGCGAAATCCGTTGCCGACGTAAATCGGTTCGAGCATCAACACGCCGCGATCGCCGGTGATCATCTCTCCGGGTTTCGTGAGTTGTCCCTTGTGCGTCGCGCGAGCGGCGGCGGCCAGCCGATTCACGTCGAGCGCGCTCACGGTGTCGACGTCGAGGTTTTCCGGGAGCCGTGGGGATGAGGCTCCGAAGAGATGCTGCTCGCGCACACGGCCAGCCGTGTCGGTGATCCAGATGCGGCGGAACGAGTTCGCGTATTGCGACATCGAGCTGACGAGCGACTGGAACTGTTCTCCTTGTACGACGCGTGTCGTATCGAGGTAGAGTCCGCGGATGGATTGCAGGGCTTCAGTGTGCACAGCGAGGAAGCCGGCGACGAGCGCGGCCGATTCCGCTGCTTCGACTTGGACCTGCGCGCGATTGGAGCTCGAGAGCGAGCGATCGACCGCGTACAACCCCGCGAGTGCGAAGATGAGCGCAAGGGACAGCGCGATCGACGACGCGCGAAGGCGAACGGCTCTAGTCGACAGGTGCATGACGGCGCGCGACTCTGCGAAGGTCGGCATGCGGCGCGACGGCCTCGCGACTTAATTGACGTCGGAGAGACACGCCGGTAAGCTACGGCCATGACCGACCAAGAACGACTGGTGACGCTTCTGGCCACGCGTTCGGCGAGGCGTGGACAGTTCGTTCTGGCATCGGGCCGCTCGTCAACACTGTACATCGACGCTCGCCTCACGACAATGAGCCCGGACGGCTTGTCGCTCATTGGGTCGCTTGGGCTCGGCCTACTCGAGGAGCGCGGGTGGGATGTCGACTGCATCGGCGGCCTCACGCTCGGTGCCGATCCGATCGCGTACGCGATCAGCTACGCGAGCGCCTGCTCGCCGCGCCCGCGGCGCGCCTTCACGGTGCGGAAGGAAGTCAAGAAGCACGGCACATCCAAACTGATCGAGGGGCCGTTCAGCCCCGGCGATCGCGTCGCCATCGTCGAAGACGTGATCACGACTGGCGCCTCGGCACTGCGCGCGATTGATGCTGTGCAGGCAGAGGGTGGACAGATCCTGGGCGTGCTGGCGTTGGTCGATCGCGAAGAGGGCGGGCGCGAGACGATCGAAGCGCGCGGCATTCCCGTTGCCGCGCTCGTTCGGGCGCACGACATCGTGGCGCGGCTCGGGCCTGTTTCTCCTTAATCGCTCCGCTCATTTGCGGTGACACCCGGTCGCGAGACGAGCGGGTCGAACGTTCTCAAGATGTGCAGGTGGGGACGGACGAGCTCATCGCGGAAGCGATTCAACATGCCCTCTCCGTTGTATCGCTCCCGGAACTCGAGCGCTGTTAGGCCTAAGAGCATGCGCACGTGGCGGCCGAAGCTCTGCGGCGATGAGTAGTCCATGCGGTCGGACACGCTGGCCACCGACAGGCCTGGATTCTCGAATGCGCGGGCAGCCCGCACCAGACGCGCCATCGCGAGGTACCGCTTGGGCGACGGCAGCTCGGCGCGGAAGAACCGACTCATCATCGTAGTTGGCAGCACGAGCAGGCGCGACGCCAGCGCACGCACGCTCGACGCACCCGCGGCACCATCGAACAGCGACGCGAAAAAGCGCCAGCAGCCGTCGGGGACCCCGATGAGATCGAGTGACAACTGGCCTAACGCAAGCCGATCGATGTCGCTGAAGAATTGATTCGAGAGCAGGTCGCGGAGCTGTCCCCATCCCTCCGGATTCCGCACGTCGACGAGCGACTTGACTCCGGACTGGCCGAGGCCGAGGACGGCGCGGGGGGTGTCGCGCTGCTCGTGGGAGAGGAGGGCGACAGCGGTGACGCGCGGGAATTCCCTGACCAACCGCGCAACCGCGTACATCTCTTCCTCTCCGCATCGCGCGACGGATAACACGACGGCGCCCGCGCGCTGGCCGCGCAGATCATCGAAGACGTCGTCGAGCGAATCGCGGTGCAGCGCTCGATAGCGGCCTTCGCCGGCAGCGTCGACCCGAGTTCGTTCGAGCGGGAGCAAGACCGTGGTTACCGGCTCGAGCGGCAGTGGCGTGAACGCGATCGGTTGCACGGTATCCTCCGGCGTGGCGAATCGTGATGCGCGGATCGGGAGCGCACACCAGAATTGTTCGCCGCGTCAGCGGGGCGTCACTTGAGCTTATGAATGGCGTGACCAATCGGGAGCCAGTATCTTTCTTCGTTAGAGTGAAGCCGGCCGGACGGTCGCGTGGGGCGCAAGCTCCCCGAGGAAAGTCCGGGCTCCATAGGGCGGACCGCCAGCTAACGGCTGGGCGCTGCGTTGCAGCGACGGAAAGTGCCACAGAGAACAGACCGCCGGCGGTGCATTGCCGGTAAGGGTGAAACGGCGGGGTAAGAGCCCACCGCGCATCTGGCAACAGGTGCGGCACGGTAAACCCCGGTCGGAGCAAGGCCGAATAGGCGGCGAGAGACGGCCCGTCTCGTCAGACACGCCGCGGGTAGGCTGCTCGAGGTCGTGAGCGATCACGATCCTAGAGGAATGACCGTCCGGACGACATCGTCCGACAGAACCCGGCTTACAGGCCGGTCTCGCTCTACGCAGCCTCTCGTGATCTTCATCGGCGCGGGAGGCTGCGTTTTTTTGCGTGCGGTGTGAGTCGGCCTGCGGTTCAACTTGGAGGCGCATGTCTCGTCCAATTGCTCTCGTCGGCGCCGCGGTGACGATGCTGTGCATCGCGTGCTCGACCACGCCTAACGTAACCAAACCGCCCGCGCCGGCTCCGACGCCCGCGAAGCGCGATTCGGCGGCGCTCCCGCCGGCGCGCGAGTGGACCATTCGCCGTGCAACAGGGACCTGGCGCTACAAGGTGGAGAGCAACGCCACGGTCGTGCTGGCGAGCGACTCGACGTCGCCGCCGGCGCCGATCCGTTCGATGGCGATCTACTCGTTGTCGATCGACTCGACGAGCGGCGCGGGCTATCACATCGCGGGACGCGTCGATTCGTCGACGTTGTCGGCGGGCGGGCGCGTGCCGGCGCGGCCGGCCGATTCGACTGTCTCCGAGTTTTCGGCGCAGATCGATTCGTTGTCCGGCCTAACGAACGTGGCCATGAGCGGCGGGGAGCGGCCGGCATGCACCGGTGGCGTCACGCCGTTCGTGGCTGCCGGGTTGACGTTGTTCGTCTCGGTTCCGTCGCCTCTCACGCAAGGGGCGGTATGGCACGATTCGACGTCGACGACGACGTGTCGGGGAAACGTCGCCGTGGTGTCGAAGTTGGACCGAACGTTTCAGCTGGCGGACACGACGACGTGGAACGGTCAGTCCGTGCTGCGCGTGAACGTCACCGCTACGTCGACGCTCGACGGACAAGGTCTCGCGTCGGCGGCAGGCGATAGTATCTGGGTGAGCGGTACGGGCACGTCGTCAGGGACGCTGCTGCTCGATCCAGCATCGATGATGCCGGTGTCATCGACGATGACCGGCAACTCCGCGGTGACTGTGCGGAGTCTTAAGACGACCCTGCCGTTCAAGCAGCAGGTGGCCGACACCGCGACGATGCTCGATCACCGTGTCGGCGCGAGCGCACCGTGAAGTGCGGACGCCCGCGCGTCAGTCGATGAGACGCAGCGGCATGATCAGACACATGTACTGCGCCGGGTCATTCCAGCCCACGGGTTCGACGGTCGCGGCGCGCTCGGGCGCCTTGAACGTCAAGCGCACCTCGTCCGTTGGCATGTTGCGCAGGATCTCGAGCAGATAGCTCGCGTTGAATCCGATGTCGAGCGCGTCGCCCTCATACGTGACGGGCAACTCGTCTTGTGCTTCGCCCAAGTCGGGCGTCTGCACGCTGAACTTCGCCATCCCGGCATTGAACGACATGCGGATCCGATGCGTTTGATCGGATGCGACCACTGACATTCGCTTGAGCGCTTGCGAGAGCGCGTTCTTGTCGGCGAGTGCAATGCGGTCGTTATCGCGCGGGATCACTTGCTCGTACGGCGGATACGGTCCCTCGATGAGTCGCGTGAAGACCGCGGTGAGCGGCGAACGGAAGCCGAGGTGGTTTTCGCCGCGCGCGATTTCGAGATCCTCTTCGGCGGGAAAGAGGCGCCGCAGCTGCTCGAGTGCTTTGGGCGGAATGATCAGGTCTTCCGAGCGGCCGTTCTGTCCCGCGACTGGCACATCGATTTTCGCGAGACGGTGGCCGTTGGTCGCGACCATGCGCATGCGGTCGCCGCGAAGCTCCCATAGCACGCCATTGAGAATTGGGCGGCTCTCTTCGGTGGAGACAGCGAACGCGGTGTGCGCGATGAGCTTCTGCAGCTCGCCTGATTTTATTCTCCAGCTTTCCGAGAACCGGACAACGGGGAACGTCGGGAATTCATCGCGCGGCAAGCCCAGTAGACGGAAGCGTGAGCGTCCGCACTCGAGCGTGATTTTCTGCTCTCCGACCGCGCTGATTCGCACGGGTGCTGACGGCAGCTCCCTAACGATCTCGGCGAGCTTCTTGGCGGGGACGGTGATGGCGCCCTGGCTTTCGACATCGGCGGTCACTTCGGTGGAGACGGCCATGTCGAGATCCGTACCGGACAAGCGAATTCCGCGCTCGTTGGTCTCGAGCAAAATGTTCGACAGTACCGGCAGCGTGGTTTTCGCCGGTACCGTCGCAATCACTGCAGACAACCCGTCCTGAAGTTTTTCGCGCGCGATAGTGAAGCGCATTCGGATCCTCTGATCCCTGGATGCTCGCGGGACTTGAAGTGAAAGCGAGAATTCGCGTGTTGGGTCTTCTACTTCTTTACTGTTGGATCAAGAGTAGTAGAAGTAGTAGGGGCTGTGGAATATGGGGAAAGCAATCGAACGCTCGGAGTAAGCAGCAGTTATCGTAGTGAGAAAGCTGTGGGAAACCAAGTCGGCGTCCTGGAATCGTGGGAATGGCCGCGACGCGATGTGGAGACGCGATCGATTTCCCACGGGCTGCACATCATGTGTGAAGATCCGAGAGACTTTTCCGCAGCGATTCCACACGAGCGCTGAACGGCGCGTCCTGTCCGAGCAGCGATTCGATGCGCTCGAGGCTGTGGATGACGGTTGAGTGATCGCGTCCGCCGAATGCGTTGCCGATCTCCACGAGCTGGAGGCCGAGGAATTCGCGGATGAGGAACATGGCGACTTGGCGCGGCACGGTGAGCTGCTTGGTGCGGCTCTTGGAGCGCAGGCCTTCGACATTGACGCTGAACTCGCGCGCGACGAGTTGTTGAATCGAGAGCACGCTCAAGGCGTGCTTTTCGTCGGCCGTCGGCTCGCCATTTAGTCGCAATTTGTCACGAAGTGCTTCGCGGGCGAGGCTCACGGAGACATCGCGGTGCTTGAGCGATGCGTAGGCGAGGAGCCGGATGAGCGAGCCTTCGAGCTCGCGGACGCTCGAGCGGACGTGTTCCGCGATGAAGCGGATGACGTCATCGGGGATGGTGAGCTCGAGGTGATCGAGTCGCGCTTTGTTCTGGAGGATCGCGATGCGGTGCTCGAGGTCGGGCTGTTCGATGTCGGCGACCATGCCCCACTGGAAGCGGCTCACGAGGCGCGCCTCGAGTCCCGGAATTTCGGACGGCGGCCGATCGCTGGTGAGGATGATCTGGCGGCCGGCTTCGTAGAGTGCGTTGAACGTGTGGAAGAACTCTTCCTGCGTCGCTTCGGTGCGCTTGAGGAAGTGCACGTCGTCGAGGAGGAGGAGATCAGTTTCGCGATAGCGTCGCCGGAATTCCGGAGTCGATCGTTTTTGGATGGCGGCGACGAGCTCGTTGGTGAATTGTTCGGTGCCGACGAAGCAGACGCGCGTTTGTGGAGCGCGCTGCATGATCTCGTGGGCGACCGCCTGCATCAAATGGGTTTTGCCGAGTCCGGTATCGCCGTAGATGAAGAGGGGATTGTAGACTTTGCCGGGGGCGGCGGCGACCGCTTGGGCGGCGGCGGCGGCGAGTTCGTTCGACTTGCCGATGACGAAGTTGAGGAATGTGTAACGTGTGCTGAGCTGGACGCCGGCGGCCGGCGCGTCGCCGTTCGCGGATTGACGTGCCTGATCGGGCGGCGGCGCGACGAACAGGTCCATCTGCGGCCGAGTTTTTCGCTCTTCGTCGACGCGAAAGACGATGTTGATGGGATGGCCTAACGCTAGTGGCGCCAGACTGGCGAGATACTGTGCGTGCTTGGACTCATTCCAGTCGGCGGCGAAACGATCGGGTGCGGCGACGACGATTGTATTGCCTTCCAGTTCGAGTGCTTCGGTCGGCTCCAGCCATGTCCGGTACGTTTGCTCGGGCAGCTCGAGGCGTGCGCGGTCGAGCAAGCGGGTCCATGTTTCTGTTGCCGTGAGTGTCATGCCGGGGTACGACTCGGAAGGGGACGCGAAGCTAGATTCGGCGTGTGGAAAAGTCAATCCGACGAAAATCGACAGTCGCACGCGGAGGATTCGGGCGAATCGCGACGTGCGGTGACGAAAGCGCGGCGTTGACCGGTGCCCGCGATCTGGATAACTTTCAAGTTCTGTTTGCCGCGAATGGAACACGCATTGGAGTAAGGACATGGGCAAGCCAACGTATCGTCCTCGGAACAAGCGCCGGATTCGCACGCACGGATTTTTGGAGCGGATGTCGACGCGGTGGGGGCGCGAGGTATTGAGTCGGCGTCGCAAGAAGGGTCGGAAGCGGTTGACCGTTCGGCTTCCGTCGAAGTACGCGGGCGCCTGAGCGTCGGCGGTTCACGCGTCCGCATCGATTGACGCGGCGCGCGGAGATGGAGCGAGTAACGCGCGAGGGGAAGCGTATCCGTACCGACAGCCTCGAGCTTCGGTGGATCGCTTCCCCTCTTGGACATCCGGGGGGCCGAGTTGGGTTCATCGTGCCGAGGTATGGCGAGATGGCGGTGGCGCGCAATCGGTTGAAGCGGCGATTGCGGGAGATTGTGCGGTTGGAGATTCTGCCGCGGATGGGTTCGTTGGACGTCATCATTCGAGCGCGCGCCGTAGCATATCGTGTCACGTTTGCCGAACTTCGGCGCGAGTTGACACGTATGGGAGATAGACTGATCTCCGGAGTGGAGCGCGAGTGATGCGGTGGGTGCTGATTTTTCTGGTGCGCGGTTATCAGGTTGCGCTGTCGCCCCTCTTGCCATCGACGTGCCGATTCATGCCGAGTTGTTCGGCGTACGCTGTGGAAGCGTTGGAGCGACACGGGGCGCTGCACGGAAGTTGGCTCACCATCCGCAGGCTTGCGCGATGCCACCCGTTTTGTGTGGGCGGCTATGACCCGGTGCCTTGAGCCCGGCTGCCATCTGAAATGGAAAAACGCATTCTGATTTTTTTCGTGGCGGCTCTGGCCCTGTTGTACGGGACAGCGCTGCTCTTTCAGTCGCCCCAGAAGCGATCGCCTGGGGTGGCGGATTCCGCCGAGGTGGCGGACACCGCGCAGCGTGCCGTTGCGCCCTCGACGACCGCGGCTGCGGTTCAGGCGCCGGCGCCCGCGCTGAAGGACACCGCATCGCTCGCGACCGCGCGAGCCGACACGATCGTGGTGCGCACATCGAACGCGACGTATCGCTTGAGCACGCGCGGGGCCGCGCCGATCGGTGCGCGAATGGAAGAGTTTCGCGCGTACACGAAGGGCGACGGCAAGGTGGAGCTGGCGCGTGAGGGATCGCCGCTCGTCTCGTACGCCGTGGTGACCGGCGGACGCGACACGCTGTCGCTCGACCGAACGGTGTTCAGCGTGGACTCGTCGGCGCGCGGCGCGGGCGGGCTGCCGGTGCTCGCGTTTCGCGGAGCGTTAGGCGCCGACACCGCGATGATCACGTACACGTTTTCGCCCGACAGCTATCTCGTGCGCGTGCGCGGGACGGTTCGGTCGGGAGCGTCGGCGTCGAGCGCGCCCAAGGCGTTGCTCGTGTCGCTGCCGTCGGGGTTTCGATCGGCCGAAGCGGACACGGTGGAGGATGAGCGGCATCTCTCGTTCGTCGTGAAAACGATGCGCGACGACCCGGAGAGCATCGATTTTTCGAAGCTGGATTCGACGGCGCCGCGCGTCGAGAACGGCCCGCTCAACTGGGTGGCGAGCAAGAACAAGTACTTTCTCGTCGCTCTGATGTCGGATACCGCGCGGTCGCCGTTCGCGGGCGCGGTGTTCGAGGGTGTGCCGCGGGTCGCGAAGACGATGGCCATCAGTGCGACGGGGCGCGTGGTGCAGCCGCTGCCGGAGGACGGGTCGTTCGCGTTCACGCTGTACATGGGGCCGCAGGAGTGGCGCCGCCTGCTTGCGTTAGGCCGCGAGATGCAGAACGTGAATCCGCACGGGTGGATCTTCCGGCCGATCGTGCAGCCGTTCATCACGCTGATCATGCGGCTGTTGTTGTGGGCGCACGATTTCTCGCGCATCAACTACGGCTGGCTGGTGGTGATCTTCGGCATCACGATCCGGCTGCTGTTGTGGCCGTTGAATCAGAGCGCGATGCGGGCGCAGCTCAAGCTGCAGCGGATCCAGCCCGAGCTGCAGGTGATTCAGAAGAAGTATCGGAACGCGCCAGAGAAGCTGAACGCGGAGATGATGAAGCTCTACCGCGAGCACGAAATGAGTCCGTTCAGTCCATTGGCGGGCTGCGTGCCGATGTTGATCCCGATGCCGGTGCTGTACGCGCTCTATTTCGTGTTCCAGGATACGATCGAGTTTCGTGGCGTGTCGTTCTTGTGGATGGCGGACATCTCGCAGCGCGATCCCTACTACATCCTGCCGGTTCTGATGGCGGTGTCGATGTTCTTGTTGTCGTGGATCGGCTTGCGTGCGTCGCCGCAGAATTCGCAGGCGAAGATGATGGCGTACACGATGCCGGTGGTGATGGCTGTGCTGTTTTACCGGCTGGCGGCGGGACTCAACCTGTACTACGCGGTGCAGAATCTCGCGGCGATCCCGCAGCAGTGGTTGATCGCGCGCGAGCGGGCGAAGGCGGGAGTGCCGGCGACATCGGCGGGGCCCGCGGCCAGCGCGAGGGTAACGTAGCTAAGTGCGGCTGAGATGCTGAGAGCAGGTGAGAGAGACAACGGGGAATCGGGAAGCGCGAGCGCGTCCCGATTCCCCAGCAGCCGCGGGATGCGGGCGGTGAGCGCGATGCTGCCCGGCGCGGAGGACACGATCGCGGCGATGGCGACGCCGCCCGGGCGGAGCGCGCTCGCGGTGGTCCGATTGAGCGGCCCCCAGGCGCACGAGATCGCGCGCCGGCTGCTCGATCCATGGCGCGACACACCGGGCGCGTCGTACCGTGCTCGCCTCACGGATCCCGCCAGCGGGCGGGTGATCGAGCGGCCCGTGGTGACGGCGTATCGCGCGCCCCGCTCCTACACCGGCGACGATCTCGTCGAGCTGAGCGTGCACGGCGGCCGGGTCGGGCCGGCGCGTACGTTAGGCGTCCTCCTGGCCGCCGGCGCGCGCCCGGCTCTGCCCGGCGAGTTCACCCGGCGCGCCGTGGCCGCGGGGAAGCTCGACGTGCTGCAGGCCGAGGCGATCGGCGATCTGGTCGACGCCGAGTCGCAGGTGATGCACGATGCGGCACTGGCGCAGCTGGAGGGGCAGTTGTCGCGGCGCGTGTCGGAGCTGCGCGAGGCGGTGCTGCGCGTGGACGCCATGATCGCGTACGACATCGACTTTCCGGAAGAAGACAGCGGGCCGATCGACCCGGCGCGGGTGGTGGACGCGACGGCAGCATTGGTGGAGTCGCTGGACCGGTTGCTCGGGACGGCGGCGGCGGGCGAGGTGGTGCGGCGCGGCGCGCGGGTGGTGCTGGCCGGCGCGCCTAACGTCGGCAAGTCGTCGTTGTTCAACGCGCTGGTGGGGCGCGAGCGGGCGATCGTGACGGCGATCGCGGGGACGACGCGCGACGCGATCGAGGCGGTGGTGGATCTGGGCGCGTGGCCGGTGCGGCTGGTGGATACGGCGGGGCTCAGGGAGCCGGCGGACCCGATCGAACAGTTAGGCGTGGCGATGACGGGGCGGGCGCTGGCGGAGGCGGATGTGGTGCTGGCGTGCGGCGACAGCGCTTCGTCGTTAGGCGAAGCCGTGGCGGCGGCGGGCGCGCAGACCCGGGCGCCGGTGGTGGCGGTGCGAACGAAGGGCGACCTGGCGCCCGTCCGCGATTTAGCCTCAAATCGCTACGAATTGAGCGGCGGCGCGCCCGTCGTCGTCAGCGCCGTCACCGGAGCCGGCCTCGCCGATCTGCGCGCGCGCCTCGAGCAGATGGTGCACGGCGCTGTGGGAGACGAGTGGCGAGACACGCCCCTGCTCACGCGCGAACGCCATCGCGCCGCGATCGCACTCGCTCGCGCAGAGGTCGCGGCGTTTCAGGACGCGTGGTCCGATGGCGATCGCGCCGTGCCCGTCGTGATTGCCGCCGTGCACCTGCGCGCGGCCGCGACGGCGCTCGAATCGCTCATCGGTGTCATCGACGTCGAAGACGTGCTGGATCGCGTCTTCCGAACATTCTGCGTGGGCAAGTAGCGAAGCGCGACGCGCGCGCGATCAGGCGCTCGCCGCTGTCTCGTTGTCGGCCAGGATCTCCGCGGCATCGGCACGAAGGCACCACGACAACCCGCGGCTCGACACCGCGTGGTCCACCATCCGACTGCCGATGTAGTAGCCCGACCGCTCCGGCAGCACGTAGCCGCCCGGCATCGTGCGCGCGTCCGCCGGAAGCCCATCGGCGAGAAATCGCAAACGCAGACCGAGCGCCGCGCGATCGAGGTCATCGGCAATGTCGGCGGTGATCGATTGCTCGAGATCGCGGACCCGCGCGAACTGACGACGATCGTACCCGAAGTACTCCCACTCGGCGTGACCGGGACTCACCGCGCGCGCTGTCTCGACCGCGAGTCCCTCGTTCACGAGCAATTCGCGCAGCGAGGCACGACGCGCCGTGTCCCAGTAGGAGTAGTAACCGCCCGCCGCCTGAACCAATCGATGCAGCTCACTGCGTCCGTGAGGCGACGTGTACCGAACGACGTGCGCGATCTCGTGCGCGAGCCAGGGACGAATCAACTCCGGGTCGAGACCCAGCCCGTGCGTTTCTTCGCTCCGAACTGCAGTGAAATGTTCCAAGCAGATGACGGCGATGCCCTTACCATCGGTGACAAGCTCACCGGCATTCGCAGCCCCGACACCAACCATGAGCACCACGTCCATGTCAACATCTATGTCAAGCAGCGTCGTGCAGGCGGCTACGGTGTCTCGCGCGAGCGACAGGACGTCGGTGCGCTCCAACATCCCCAACAGGTCGTGCCGACTGGCTTGCACGGTGTTCCGAACCACGTCCGCGAAGTGTTCGCTCTCGGGATCGAGCACGTAGTTGTGCCAATACGCTTCTAACACTCGGCGATTGGCATTGAAGTAGGTGTGGTAGGCAGCGACTGGATCACTGTTGTTGAGAACAGCTAAGAAATCAGGAACCAAGTCGATGAGCATGGCACCAAAGGAGGGAACCGGACTGGGCGAGTACGAACGATGTCGTCGGGACGCGGGAAGATACCGGTGACCGGAAAGTGCTACAAGAGGAAACACACCCGTGGCACGCAACTTTCCTTCACCTCCAGGCGTGAGGAGGCAGGAGCCCGAGGATGACCACGCTGAAGCAAATCGATCTGACGTGCCCCATCTGCCAGACCCGCTTCACGTCGCACGCGGTGCTGTCGACGAATTCGTTCGGCGGTAAGCGGACCGACTTTCACGAGCGTGCGGCCGGAGCACAACCGTTGCCCTACCTGATTCACATCTGCGCGCGATGTGGATACGCGGGTGGCGAGCGCGACTTCAGCGACGAAGCAGATGTCAGTCCGATCGTGCGCGAGCACGTGTGGGACGAGCTCGCACCGAAACTTCCGGAAGCCGGCGGCACAATTCCCGGTTCGGCGAAATACGAATTCGCCGCCAAGGTCGCCGCGTGGCAAGGCTCAGAACCTCGGCGCATCGCCGATTTGTATCTGCGCGCCGCGTGGTGCTGTGTGGACGAAGGCGATGTCGAAGCAGAGCGCTTCTTCCGCCGTCACGCCGCGTGGCAATTCGAGGCGGCGCTCTCGAGCTACGACGGCGCCGAACGAGAGGAGCGCGCGGTACTCACGTATCTGGTCGGCGAGTTGTGGCGACGCGTTGGCGATCTGTCGTTAGCCAACGAATGGTTCGATCGAGTGGAGTCGGAAGTGATGGACCCCGGTGCCCAACGCTGGGTGTTGGACGCGGCCTGGCAACAACGGAGCTGTCCGCGCGATTGGTTCGAGTGATCGCGTAGGCGCGACCGCCCGAGCAACACGGTCGTCAGCGCGTGCCGAAAATGCGATCGCCGGCGTCACCCAATCCCGGCAAGATGTAACCCTGCGCATTGAGCTCGCGGTCCAGCGCCGCCGCGAATACGGGCACATCGGGATGCGCGCGTTGCATCCGCTCCACGCCGGCGGGCGCCGCGACAATGCACAGAAATCGAATGCGCGTGGCGCCGGCTCGCTTGAGCGATGACACAGCGGCCACCGCACTCCCTCCCGTGGCCAACATCGGATCGAGCACGAAGAAGTGCCGCTCCCCCACGTCCCCCGGCACCTTGAAATAGTAGTCCACGGGTTCAAGTGTATCGTGATCGCGATACATTCCGATGTGACCGACACGCGCCGATGGCACCAACCGCAATACTCCTTCAACCATCCCGAGGCCGGCGCGAAGGACCGGAACGAGTGTCAACTTCTTGCCGCTCACACGACGTCCGCGCATCGACTCGAGCGGCGTGTTCACCTCCACCACCTCGAGCGGAAGATCACTCGTCGCCTCGTACGCCATCAACATCGCAATCTCCTCCACCAGCTCCTTGAACAACTTGGTGGTGGTCGTACGATCGCGCGCGATCGACAATTTGTGCTCGATCAGGGGATGGCGGCTGATCGTGAGCTTGCCCAGCCCAGGGGTGGTGTGCATGGGCGGCAAACTAGTATCTTCGGCCGCATGAAAGAATATCAGGCGGTGATCCTCCGACTTACGCGGCGATCGCAGGAAGACGAAGATGCACTCACCGATCTTCTCAACGAACGGAGCCGCGGTGGATGGGAACCCGCACTGATGACCCAGGATGGACAACGGCTAACGGTCGTCTTCCAGCGACTGTCGCCGGGAGAATCGCGTGTCGCCGGCTGAAGGGGCAGAGATCAGAGTGACGAATGCCGAACATCGGCCGCGCCTCGAGGCGGCCGAACGGATTCTGCGTGCCGCGGTGCGGTGCATCGTGGCGTCGGGTGCGGCGGCGCTCACGATGCACGATGTGGCGGAAGAAGCCGAAGTGAGCAAAGGCCTCATCCACTACCACTTTCACGACAAAGACACGCTGCTCGCGCGCGTCGTCGAGTGGATGGGACAGAACCTCGTGTCGCGCGAACGCGCGGCGCTCGAGAATTCCACGCCGCGCCACGCGATCGACGATCTGTGGGCATGGCTCTCAGCCGAATTGGATCGCGGACATCTGCGCGTGCTTCTCGAGCTGGCCCAGTGGCGGAATCCGCTCGTGCGACGCGCCATCCACGCCGCGAATCTCGGACGCCGCGAAGCAGCATCGGCGTCCATCGAACGCCTCTTTGCCTTACTGGCGCTGCGCCCTCGAATCCCCGCGCAATTGCTCGCCGATGTGGTCGTGCCATTCGTCGACGGACTCGCCATGACGATGGGCCTCGACCCCGACTTCAATCCACGAGCTGCGTTCGACGTACTCTGGCTCTCCCTGCTGACCCTCACGGATTGACGCGGACGACCCACGCGGGACGGTGCGCTCACTTTCCGCACACGGTCCCTCGCGTGTAGCTTCGCCGCCATGAAGCGCCGGACCCACCTGAGAGCGCGCGTGATCAGCGCCGCAGCCATCCTCGCGATGCTCGCGTGGATCGCGATGGTGGTGGCGGTGATCGTTGTCGGTGCGCGCGATCAAGCCGCACCGGCAAACGCGATCGTCGTACTCGGCGCGGCACAATACGAAGGACGTCCGTCGCCGGTGCTTCGCGCCCGGTTAGACCACGCGCTGGAACTGTACGAGCGATCGCTAGCGCCGCTCGTGATCGTGACGGGCGGAACCGGAGCCGGCGACACCACGAGCGAAGCACAAGTGGGTCGTCGCTTCCTGCTCGAGCATGGCGTTCCCGACAGCGCCATCGTGATGGAAACGCACGGCCTCACCACGAGCCAATCCGTGCACGCGGTCGCAGCCATTATGTCGACACTCCCGGGCCGGCGCGTCATCCTCGTGAGCGACCCCTTCCACATGCTGCGTCTCTCCATCCTCGCGCGAGCGTTAGGTCTCACGCCGCTCACATCGCCAACGCGGACGAGCCCGATCTCGACGCGAACGAGTGCGCGCTGGAAGTACGTATTCGCGGAGTCGTTGAAGGCGCCGATCGCGTACGTTATAGAACGAGTGTCTGACTAACGGACGCGTCGGCTCAGCTGGCAGTATTTCGGCTCGTTGCTGCTGGCATCATGGCGCTGTTTTATGGCCCATTTCCGCTCGAATGTCGGGTTTTCCGGTTACGGAGGAATGACCATCCGGCGCAGGTTTGTTGTGTGGCGAGCCACTCGTGATCGCTGCGAAGGGGGTGGCTTCCGGGCGCGTTGGGGTCGGCGATCACCTTCGTGGGGCAGAGGCGCCGCCATGTGTTGATCTGCCTTACGCAAGGCGGCGGTGGTCATTGCCTCTTGCGTATCTGCCAAGAAACACATCACATTGTCGCCGCCGGCTGTCGTTACATTCAGCGCGGCATCTTTTCGCCGCGGGAGATCCCTGATGGCGAGGGGAGCTCCGGACCGGTTAGGCCGCAGTCGTGGCATGTCGCCGCAGGTGGCTACCGTATGGCGTACCGTGTGAGCTCTTGTCGTCGAGACGTCCCTCCTGGCGTCGCGTTGCGCGGTGCTGACGTTGTCGCACGCGCCTTACAGCATCTGTTTCCACTTTCGTGTCGGGGCCTTTCCTCGAGTAGCCGGCGTCGTTCCTCGCGTCGTTGTGCATTCGGCGATGGGTGGCGTGTGGTTGGATGCGGGCGCGGATTGGTGGACACGTAGGTCGGATTGCCTCGAGTCGGGTCGCGTGCGCGTGGACGTTGTCGTGTGCGGCCCAAGTGGACGGCCAAGCGGATTGCGGGAGGAGAGCCTGCTCGCGGGTCGTCGAAAGCGTCGCGCTCACCCTCTCACTGTGGAGGTCCGTGCATGCGAATCCCCAGGCTGCTCGTTGGCGTTGCCGGTGTGGCGCTGTGTGTCGGAAGCGCCGCCGCGCAGGAGAAGGTGGCCTCGTCGAAGGCCAACGCGGATACGACGCCGAGTTTCACGAGCGTGACTGATCAGATGCTGCTCGACGCGCGGCAGAGCGGAACCAACTGGGTGACGTACGGACGCGACTATTGGAATCAGCGATGGTCGCCGCTCACGCAGATCAACACGTCCAACGTGGGCACGCTGCACATGGCGTGGATGTACCAGACCGGGATTTCTCGGTTAGGCTCATTCGAAACGAGTCCGATCGTGATCGACGGCGTGATGTATCTCACGACGCCGTACAACACGGCGATGGCGGTGAATGCGCGGACGGGGAAGGAGATCTGGCGGTACGAGCACAAGCAGAGCATTGCGTCGCCGATTTACTGTTGCGGACCGAACAACCGCGGCGTGGCGATCTCGGGCGGCACGGTGTACATGGCGACGCTCGACGCGCATCTGGTCGCGCTCGATGCGAAGACCGGGGCCGTGCAGTGGGACGTGCAGGTCGAAGATCCCGAGGCCGGTTACAGCGAGACGATGGCGCCGCTCATCGTGGGCGAGAAAGTGATCGTCGGGATTTCCGGCGGTGAATACGGGATTCGCGGATTCATCCGCGCGTACAACAAGTCGAACGGGCAGCCGTTGTGGACGGCGTACACGATTTTCGACAAGGGCTGGGAAGGGAAATTCGCGACGACGACCAACGAAGGCGACGATCTGCATCGGAACATCGACGCGGAGAAGTCGGCGATGGCGCAGTACGGTGACGCGTGGCAGCGCGGCGGCGGCGGCGTTTGGATGACGCCGACGTACGATCCGGCATCGCATCTGTTGTTCTTTGCGGTGGGGAATCCATCTCCTGACCTGGATGGGTCGGTGCGGCCGGGGGACAATCTGTGCTCGGACTGCATCATGGCGGTGGATGCCAACGACGGCAGCGTGAAGTGGTACTACCAGGAAGTGCCGCACGACGTGTGGGATCTTGACGCGGTGAGTCCGCCGGTGCTGGTGAAGCTCAAGGACGGGACGACGGCGGTGGCGCAGGCCGGCAAGACCGCGTGGGTGTACGTGCTGAACGCGTCGACCGGCAAGCTGATCCGGAAGTCGGCTCCGTTCAACCGGCTGGAGAACATGTTCGCGCAGCCGACGGCGGAGGGAACCCGGATGCTGCCGGGGGCGAACGGCGGGTCGGAGTGGTCAACGACCGCGGTGAATCCGACGTTAGGCTACATGTACGTGTTAGGCATCGAGCAGCCGATGCATTACATCACGCACAGCGCGCCGTTCGAGAAAGGGAAGCTCTGGTTGGGCTCGGCGTTCAAGGCCATACCCGGCGAGCGGCAGTACGGGACGTTCAGCGCGGTGAACCTGAACACGGGGAAGATCGCGTGGCAGGTGGAAACCGAGCAGCCGATGATCGGCGGCGCGATGACGACGGCGGGGAATCTCGTATTCGTCGGCGAGGGGAACGGGCATTTCAACGCGTTCGACGCCCGGACGGGCAAGAAGCTCTGGACGTTCCAGGCTGGAGCGGGGTGCAACGCGCCTCCGGTGACGTACATGCAGGACGGCAAGCAGTACATCGCGGTGGCGTGCGGCGGAAACTTCCAGATGGGCTATCCGTTAGGCGATGCGGTCCTGGTGTTCACGCTCCCGGGCACCGCGGCGAAATCAGCGAGGTAATCAGGGCACGCGGGCCGGCGTGGGCGAGTCGAGGTGCTCGACCCCCCAGGCCGGCGTCGCGTGCGTGTGTCGATAGCGGAGCGGCGATCTCATGCGGCGAACGGCGGTTGGCCTAACTGGCGGACTGATCTGCGTGCTGGGGGCATTCGTCGCGGGTCGTGACAGCGGGCCGGCGGCGACGCAGCCGCGGCATCCGGCGCTCAAGACCGGCGTCGATTGGGCGGCGTACGGCCCGAAGGAGAAGGACGCGTACCTGAGTGGATTCATCGCGGGAGCGGGAGCCGAGCAGGCTCGCGCGCTCGCGGCCTTGGCTGGTGACTCGCTCGACAGCAGCGCGGTCTCGAGCAGTGCGATCACGCGGCTGAAAGACGGGAAGCAGCTTCGTTTTTCGTATGCGCCGTCGGTGTACACGGCACAGATCGACGATTTCTACTGGTGGGAGGACCACCGCGACGTTCCGATCGTGGACGTGCTCATCACGATCAATCGTCAATTCAGGGATCGGTAGCGATGTGCGCCGGTGACGGCACTGCGATCATGTCCAACGATCGGGAGGTGGGGCCACAGAAATCTTTCTCTTCGCGCCGCTTCGCCCGCAGCGGCGGGGCCTTTGGGGAAAGGTAGGTCGACGATTTCAGCGATTCCGTGGATGCGAGCTCTTCACGGTTTGGTTGACACTCAAACTCGACTTGGGAGAAGCAGCTATGAAACGATCCGCACTCTGGTGTATCGCCCTGTTGCTCGCCGGCGTTAGCACAGCCCGGGCGCAGGGTCTCACGATGCAGATGAGTAACGGATGGGCGTTTACGTTCACGGGTAACGTGAATGCGTTCCTCGTGTACACGAATGGCAGCGTGGATTCCGCGCTCGGTCCGATTCAAGGCGGTCTTGTGGGTCCGGAACGGGTGACCCGCATCCGGACGGGACTGTTACCGGGCTTCGCGAACTTCGAGGCATCGGGCAAGGAAGGCGATCTGGACCTCAAGGTGCACTTCGGATTCGCGCCCCAGATCAACAGCAACAGCCTGCACGACAACTTCGGCGCGCAGATCGACATGCGCGAAGTGTACCTCACCGCCGGCGGCAGCTGGGGAACCATTCTCGCTGGGCGCGAGCTGGGACTCTTCCAGCGGCAGAACATCCTGACCGACATGACGCTGTTCGGGACGGGAGCCAGCGGCGGTACGTTAGGCGCGGGCGGCACGACGTTAGGCCGCATCGGGTTCGGCTACGTGTATCCGAACTTCAACGCGCAGATTACGTACAGCACGCCGGCGGGCCGGCCGACGCAGTTCTCGATCGGCTTGTTCGATCCGAGCGTGGTGTGCGGCCCGAATCCGTGCGGCAAGGCGTCTGATGCATCGTATCAGGGCACGCGGCTGCCTCGCGTCGAGGCAGAGTTGAGCTGGACCGGCAACATGGGTACGGCCAGCTCGAGCGGGCAGATGAGCAGCGCCAACAAGATCATGTTGTGGGTGAACGGCACGTGGCAGAACACGAGCGCGTCGGCTGTGTCGGTGCCGAGCGACTCGAGCATCAACTCGGCCGGTATTGGCGGGGGCACGAAGATCGACGTGAATGGGTTCTCTCTCGTCGGCTCGGGCTACTATGGAAGCGGCATCGGGACGACGCTCATGTTCGGGCAACTGGACGGCAGCGCCATTGATCCAAACGGTCAGTCGCGCAAGTCGTGGGGCTACCTGGCGCAGGTGCAGTACAGCCAGCCCGGCACGCACTGGACGATCGGCGGCAGCTGGGGCGAGAGTCATCTCGATGAAAGCGATGCCGACAAGGCCGAGTTTGGCGTTGATGATCCCATCGTGAAGTACAATCGTGCGGCAGACGTGCTGCTCTCGTATCAGTGGACCAAGTCCCTCCGCTGGGTGCTCGAGTACACGTGGGCGCGCGCGGCGGCGTATTCCGGTTCGCAGAACACGTCGAACCAGGGGTCCACGGGATTCATGCTGTTCTTCTAGAAGGAGCGGACAAGGCTGGACATTGACGGACAAAGCCTGATTTCGAAAACCTCACGCAGTCGTTGGGAGCGCGGGCGGGTCCAAGTGGATCCGCCCGCGTTGTCATCTGTGCGCCTGGTCAGTGGCGGTTGTCGCCAGCGCATGCAAGCAGGCAGCGCCTGCTTGACATGCTTCCCAGGCCTCTCCAGTTTCTTCCTCCCCGAAGGGGACGGCTGGCTGCATCACCGGAGATCCGGTGGACGCGATTCGGTCGTAGAAGAGAGAGACAACGACAGAAGGGGTTGCCGATTTATCGAGCGCTGTGCAGGATATGTTGGATGGGTGTAATGATTCGACTGTTCTCATCATTCGATACGAGGGACGATACAACCGGCGGGTGGTGGCGCTGAGTCGCCGAGATCATTCAGAGAGTGAGCGCGCGAGGAACGCGCGCGGCGTGACGGGATAGATCGCACGAATCGAGAGAAGACCGTTTTCAACTTCACGAGACGCACGCGGCACAGTGAGGTGCGATGGTCTGCAGCGAGCGAAGTCCTCCTCGACGTGGCACGCTGTTCCGCTGTTGCCCCAGCGGAACTAGCCCCAGTGCGGCCCCAACCGCGAGGCCTGGCGGCACAGCGTGCGGATGCGCGGTCATGCTCAATCCTCACTCTCCACAAGGGGCAGCATCATGAATCGCTTTACCCGCTTCTCTTCTTGGGCGGTCCTCGCAGGCGCCTTGGCCGTTGGTGCGTCCGCCGCCAGCGCTCAGCAGGAGCTGATCGAGGCCGCTAAGAATCCGGGCCAGTGGGTCATGCCGGGGAGGACGTACGACTTGCAGCGGCATAGTCCGCTCAAGCAGATCACCACGGCAAACGTCAAGGACCTACAAGTCGCCTGGACGTTTTCGACCGGCGTGCTTCGCGGGCACGAAGGTAATCCGCTTGTCATTGGGCACGTGATGTACGTGCACTCGGCGTTCCCGAACAAAGTGTTCGCGCTCGATCTGTCGAAGCCAGGCGCGCCGCAGATCTGGCAGTTCACGCCGGAACAGCCGGCCGACGTGATTCCGATCGCGTGTTGCGATGTCGTGAATCGCGGTCTGGCGTACAGCCCGAAGTACGATCGCCTGTTCATCGAATTGCTCTCGGGCGATCTCCTCGCTTTGGATGCGAAGACCGGCAAGCAGGTCTATCGCGTGAAGAGCGCGGACTACAAGAAGGGCGAGACGATGACTAACGCACCGCTCGTGGTGGGCGACGTCGTCGTGACGGGCATCTCGGGTGGTGAGTTCGGCGTTCGCGGCCGCGTGACGGCGTTCAGCGCAGTGGACGGCAAAGAGCTGTGGCGTGGCTACAGCACGGGGCCGGACAAGGATGTGCTGATCACGGCGAACACGCTGAAGTCGCCGTACCCGACGGATCAGGGCACCGATCTCGGCGTATCGACGTGGCAGGGCGACGAGTGGCAGCGCGGTGGCGGTACGACGTGGGGATGGTACTCGTACGATCCCGAGCTCAACCTCTTCTACTACGGCAGCGGGAATCCGGGCGTGTGGAATCCCGATCAGCGTCCTGGTGACAACAAGTGGTCGATGTCGATCTGGGCGCGCAATCCGCAGACGGGCGAGGTGAAGTGGGTCTATCAGATGACGCCGCACGATGCGTGGGACTATGACGGCGTCAACGAGATGGTGCTGTTCGACAAAGATGGCAAGAAGCTGTTGGCGCACTTCGACCGCAACGGCTTCGGCTACACGCTCGATCGCACCACCGGCAAAGTCCTCGTGGCCGAGCCCTACGGCCCAGTGAACTGGGCGACGAAGATCGACCTGACGACGGGTCGTCCTGTCGAGGATCCTTCGAAGCGGACGAACGCGAAGGGGAACACGACCGGCATTTGTCCGGCCGCGATCGGGTTCAAGGATCAGCAGCCATCGTCGTACGATCCTGAGACCGGATACTTCTTCGTTCCGACGAACAACATCTGCATGGACTACGAGGGCGTCGAGGTGAAATACTCGGCCGGACAGCCCTACGTGGGTGCCATCGTGCGGATGTTCCCGGGCCCCGGTGGCAACCGTGGCGCCGTGATCGCCTGGGATCCGATGACGGGCAAGATCGTGTGGAAGGACAAGGAGAACTTGGCGGCCTACGGTGGGACGATGAACACCGCCGGCGGCGTGGTCTTCTACGGCACGATGGAAGGCTGGCTCAAGGCTGTGGATGCCAAGACCGGCAAGCTCCTGTGGGAGTTCAAGACGCCCTCGGGCATCATTGGAAGCCCGATGACGTACACGGGTCCTGATGGCAAACAGTATGTGGCAGTGCTATCGGGTATCGGCGGCTGGGCCGGCATCGGCGTGGCCGCGGGCATTGGTGCAGAGGATCCGACGGCTGGGCTCGGGGCGCTCGGCGCCTTTGGCGACGCCGGGCACTACTCGAACCAGGGTGGTGTATTGACGGTATTCTCACTGCCGGGCGCCGCAAAGCCGTAAGCGACCGCGACGTGCAGGAAGTGATCGAACCCGGTGTCGGAGCCAGTGTGCTCCGGCACCGGGTTGATCGCGTTAGGCAGCGGTCGTCACACTCTCGCAAGAAGGACACCATGCAGTACACGCATCGCACGTGGGCTCGTTGCGTCTGTCTCGCGGTGCTCGGCGCGTTCGCCGGCATCGGGTCGACGGCGCAGGCCCAAGGGGAGAAAGGCAAATCTCCAACGGCGGAGCAGTCCACGGATTTTCCGGTGACGCAGGCCTGGAAGGATTTCAAGATGCTCCGGGTGTGCGGCGATCCGGAGAACATGCCGTTTTCGGATCAGCAGAAGCAGGGTTTCGAGAACAAGATCGCCGACGTGCTCGCCGGTGCGTTAGGCGACTCCGTGGTGTACACGTGGTGGCCGCACCGGCGCGGTTTCGTGCGCAACACGTTGAGCGCGGGCGAGTGCGACGTGGTGATGGGCGTGCCCGCTGGATACGACCCGGTAGCCACCACGAACCCGTATTACCGGTCGACCTACTACATCGTGACGCGCACGGACCGGCATCTGGACATCGAGTCGTTAGACGATCCGCGACTCAAGACGTTGAAGGTGGGCGTTGGGCTGATCGGCGATGATTACACGAACACGCCGCCCGCCCAGGCGCTGGCGAGCCATGGCATAACGAAGAACGTGCGCGGATTCAGCCTGTTTTACGACGAGGATACACATCCGCAGGACATCGTGAACGCGGTCGCGAAGGGCACGATCGACGTGGCGCTGGTGTGGGGCCCGGTGGCCGGGTACTTCGCCAAGGAATCGTCCGTGCCGCTGAGTCTCACGGCGTTGCCGGACTCGGATAGCGCGAGCGGTGTGCTGTTTGCGTACAACGTGGCCATTGGCGTTCGCCATTCGGATCGCGAATTCAAGACGACGCTCGATTCGCTGCTGGCGCAGAAACGCGACACGATTCAGGGGATTCTGCGCGCCTACAACGTGCCGACCCTCGAGGTCAAACACTGAGAGGCCGCGGGTCAATCATTCACCTCAAGTCGGTTGAAACCACTCGAACCCGACGCCGACGCAAAACAGAATAAATGAATCTGCCGAACGAACACACTCCGAGGAACCACCGGGACAACGTGACACATCGGGCCGCGAGCCTGTGTCTGTTTGTCGTCTGCGTGGTTGCGGTGACCGCGTTCGCGTGCTCGAAGGACGACGGAGCTGGATCGGCACGCGCTTCGACTGCCGCTCCCGCGGCCTCGACGGCGACCGCGGCGAAGACCGGCGACACCGTGACGGTTGCCTCGGGGACCTACTGCGACAAGCCTCACGACTCGGCGACGGTATGGAACGAGGCGAACCATCATCGGAGCGACCCGCTCGCGGTGTCGCAGCAGGAATATGATGGGTGGAAGATGTTCCACGTGTACTGCTACCGGTGTCACGGGACGGATGCGATGGGCAGCGACATCGCGCCCAATTTGCGTCATTCGTTAGGCCCGGAGGGCGGCGTCGACAAGGCGTGCTTCATTACGACCGTCTGGAACGGCCGGCCGCCCAAGGGTATGCCGACGTGGAGCACGCTGCTCGACTCGACGCAGATCCAGAATCTGTACGCGTACGTGACGGCGCGGAGCATGGGTGGGTTGGCGCCGGGACGTCCGCACGTGGGAACCGTGTCGAAGTAAGCGGACTGCGCGTGGGATGCGGGAAGAGGGTGCGGTGGAGCACCCTCTTCGTGTTTTCGGGTGCTCGGTGCGAGGTGTGCGCATGCGGAGACTCGCGGTGGTCCTGGCCGGCGGAGCGTGTGGTGCCCTGCTCGCGACCGTATCGTTAG
The DNA here is from genome assembly GCA_035277485.1 of Gemmatimonadaceae bacterium. Lineage (GTDB taxonomy): Bacteria > Gemmatimonadota > Gemmatimonadetes > Gemmatimonadales > Gemmatimonadaceae > JADGGM01. Next base: position 10,805 of record DATEKK010000198.1, on the reverse strand, counting down.
GCGGGTGCTCGCACGACCGTGGGGCGCCGTCGAACGTCGCGGCCGACACGGGGCAGCGACTGACGCGCGAGCAAGTGCTAACGGCGTTGTCACGTGCCACGGACAAGGCGCCCGCGAATTTTTCGGGCGACGACCTGTCCGGTTTGGACCTCTCCGGCGTGGATTTCAAGCAGGCGAATCTGAGCCGTGCCCGGTTGGTGGGAACGCGGTTCGTCCACGCGAAGATGTTCGGCGTGACGCTGAGCGGCGCGGTTGCGCAGGGCGCGGATTTTTCCAACGCCGTGCTCGACGTGTCGGTGATGCGGGGGACCGACCTGACGCACGCGACGATGCGGGAGGCGAGCCTGTACGCGGCGATCATGATCGGCGCGAATCTCACCGATGCCGATCTCTCGAAGGCGCGCGTGATCGCGGCGCTCGACAACGCGACGCTGGTGCGCACGAAGCTCGTGGGAACGAACTTCGGAGCGGACCGCGGTAATCAGCCAATGGGTCTGATGTTCACCAATCTGACCGACGCCGACTTATCCGATGCCGACTTATCGGGGTCGAACTTGCGGAAGGCATCACTCGTGCGGGCGAACCTGACGGGCGCGAATCTCGCGGGCGCCGATGTGTCCGACGCGAATTTCGATCAGGCGATCGTGTCGCGCGTGCGCGGCAAGGCGACGATCGTCGGCCTCGCCAGCGCGCGCAACGTGCCTAACGATTGGTGATCAACCGAGTCTGGCCCAGAAGCTGTTTGGCCAGCGCGAGCGGATCACGCGGTCGAGGCCGAAGCAACGGCCGGCGTGCGTGTACAGGAACGCGATCATCATGGAGAGCAGCATGACGTGAAAGCCTTGCTGGCCCGAGCTCATGTGTTGCACGGCGAGTCCGTAAAAGATCACCTGGAAAATGCCGAAGAAGGCACCGAGCGAGGTGAACAGTCCCAGCGTGAGGGAGAGGCCGACGGCGGCTTCGGCGAGGCCCGTGATGTGGGCGAAGATGTGCGGATTGGCGGCCACGGTATGGAGGAGGAAGTCGCGATACCAACCAATCGGATTGTCTGCCGCGTATTTAGCGAGGAGCTTGGGCATCACCGCGATCCACCGGTCGTTGGCGGCGGGAACCGGCAGGAAGCCCCACGCGAGCACGATGGTCACTTTGGTGAACAAGCTCTTGACGAACCAGATCCCGACGACAATGCGTAAGCCTGCGAGCGCGGCCTGCGGCTTTCGCATGGCGAGAGGTTGTGACGTCATCACGAGTTCTCGATAAGGGGAAACCTGCGGCACTTCGACACGCGTTCCGGGCAGCGTTGGTCGAGCGAGGCGACGGCCGTCACATGCGAACACACACTCGGGTGACCAACTATCGTGCGCGCGTGATCGCGGTTGTCGTCGCAGCAAGCGGCGCGACGGGGTTGCATGCGAGCGCACAGGGAGCCGGATCGGCGAACACCGCGCCGACCAGCGAGAGCGCGTTTCGATTTTCCGTGCAGGCGCGCGGTCCGCTGCACGAGCTGTGGGTCAAGAGTCTCTCGGTGAAGCAAGAGCGCGTCGCGTGCCTGGGCGGTTACGTCGATCATGACGTAGTGTACATCACGCGCATCGAGGTGTTGGCGCCGTCGCGCGCGGACTCGGCGAACATCTCGGCGATTGCGTCGCTGCGCGAGTGTTCGTCGCCCAACTGGCTTGGCACGGTGCACACGCACATCGCGCAGTTCAATGGGCGGCCGTACACCATTTTCTCGGCTCCGGACCGCTACGTGATGAACTTGTGGCGCGAGCGGTGGAAGGCGCGGGGCGTCTTCTGCATCCTGTACTCGGAGCAGGATGCGACGTGCGAGCTGGACGACACCGTGAGCGGTCACGTGCAGTACGAGGACGCGAAGCGCAACGACGTCGGTTCCTAGCGGGGGTCGCTCGGGCGAGACGGCGCATCGCGCCACACGCGCGCGCCGGCGTTCGCGAACGACCCGGTGTACACCGCGCCGGCGTTAGGCGCCTCGCGCACGTGTGCCGCGAGCTCCTGCGCCGCGGCGTCGCCCTCGACGATGCCGTAGACCGCCGGACCCCACGAGCTTTGCCCAACGCCGGCGGCGCCCCACTCGGTCATCCGCTCGATGAGCGCCGCGCTCGCGCCGGGCGAGAATGCCCCGCCCTGCGCCGGCGCGAACCATCGGCCGTTGATGCACTGGATCTCGGTGAGTGCGTGGCCGAACGTGCGGAGATCGCCTTCGGCGAGTGCCGGCAAGAGCGCCATGAGCACCAGGTGCGAGACGCGCATCACGCTGCGTTCGGGCGGTGGGGGCAGGTGCGCGAACGCCGCGGTTTCGGCGGTGCCGCTCATCCCGGCCTTGCCCGGCGGCACGGCCACGACGCAGCGCCAGGCGGCCGGCATGTCGAAGCGCGCGAGGCGCGGCGCCGGATCCTTGCTGCCCGCTCGCCGGCCGCCCTCGAGGACGAATCCGCCGTGCGCGAAGAGCCACGTGCCGATGGCCGATCGTTGGGCGCGGCCGGTCACGCGCGCGAGATGATCGACGTCGGTGGGCAGATCGTAGAGCTCGGCCAACGCGCGGGCGACGGCGAGCGCGAGCTGCGTACCCGAGCCCAGGCCGGAGTGCGCGGGTATCGCACTGTGGATGCGAATGTGCGCGCCGGTCTCGATGCCGTGGTGCGCCAGCACGCGGCGGCCAAACTGGACGGCGCGGTTGGCGGCGGGCGACGGCCCTTCGGCGGTCAGCGACGGTGCCCGGGCGGCTTCGATGAGCAGCGATGGGTTAGGCACGGCGGCCCCGATGCCGCCGAAGCGTCTGCCTAACGCGCCGCGGAGGTCGAGCATGCCGAAATGGAGCCGTGCCGGCGCCTCGACGAATACGGCCGACGGCGACGCCGAATCAGTGCGCACGGGACGCCGGCGCATTCAACTGCTCGCGCACATAGTCGGTGAGGAGTGCCATGGCTTCCTGTTCGCGCGGGCCCGCGGTCTTGTCGACGATCACTTGCAGCCGCTTGAAGTCGCCGCGGATCTCCTCCGCGGGGAGCAAGTGGGTACGTGTCGAAAGAATGGCGGCTTCGAGCACGGCGTTGCGCGCGCGGTTGAAGCCGAGGAATTCGCGTTGGGTGCCGTGGTGTACGACGCGCGTTTCGATGCGCGAGCGCGGCGGTGTGGCGTCGATGGACACGACTTCGATTTCGCGCCAGGAGCACGCCGCGTCGAGTACCACACCGTTCACGCGCACGGCTGGATGCGTGGGAAACGCGGCGGACCCGATCGCGGTGCGCGCGAAAATGAGCACGTCGTCGGTGAGGTTGATGACGGCGGCGCGGGTCGCGCTGACGTTGCGAAAGGTGGTCGTCTCGAGGAACGGTTTGATCACCAGCGCATCGTCGCCCCAATCGACGCCCATCGGGGCAATGTTGACGCGCCCCTGCTCGTCGAGGCTCGTGAGGATGGATTCGATGATCACGCCCGGCACTCGCGGCCGACGAGGGCGGCGAACGCGTGTGCGACGCGTGCGGTGATGGGGCCCGGCGCTCCGTTAGGCATCGCGCGGTCGTCGGCGCGCGCGATGGGCGAGAGCTCGCGGACGGAGCTGGTGAGGAACGCTTCCTCGGCTCGGTCGAGGTCGGCAGGGCCGAGTACCTCTTCGCGCGCGTCGAGGCCGATCGTCGATGCGAGCTCGAGGATCGCGGCACGCGTGATGCCCGGCAGCACGCCGCACCCGAGCGGAGGTGTACAGAGGGTCGAGCCGTGTACGATGAACAGATTGCTCGCCGTGGCTTCTGAGAGATGGCCGGCCGTGTCGAGGAGCAGCGCATCGTCGGCGCCGGCGGCGCGTGCCTGCGCGAGCGCCACGACCGCGTCCGTGTATGCGAGCGTTTTCAGGCCCGCGGTCGGGGCGAATTCATTGCGGCGGCCGATCGCCGTGCGGACGCGCACGGCGCGAGCGGCCAACGGCTCGCGCGGCGGGAGCGCGTGCACGGTGAGCACGGTGACGGGATCGGCGGTCGCTGCGGGCGCCAGGCCGCGCGGGGCGACGCCGCGGGTGAGCGTTAGGCGGAGCACCGCGTCGGGCCAGTCGAGTGCACGCAGCGTATCGGCGGCGGCAGCGATGGTGCCGGCGACATGGTTCGGTACGCTGATGCCAAGCACCGAGGCACCGGCCGCGAGCCGGCCGAGATGACGGTCCGCACGGAACACCGTGCCGCGGTAGGCACGCATGGTCTCGAAGAGGCCATCGGCGAGCGTGAAGCCGCGGTCGAACGCCGAGATCGCGGGCCGCGACGCATCCGCGCGGCGTCCGTCGACCCAGAGGAGCGGCGCGGGATCATCGTTAGGCGCAAGAGAGGCGAGCGGGGCGGCGTGCGCGGCCGTCATCGAACGAGCTCCACCGGCGGCGGCACGAACTCGTCTGATTCCAGTGTCGAGAACGCAAGATCGGCGCGATCGGGAAGTGCATCGCCGCGCGCGACGTCGCCGTGAAGAAAGCGATCGAGGAGGCGATAGCCGTATTCGGTGAGCGCGGATTCGGGATGAAACTGCACGCCGACCACCGGATGCTCACGGTGCTCGACGGCCATGATCTCGCCATCATCGGAAGTCGCCGTGACGCGCAACGAAGACGGAAGCGACGCAGGCGCGATGACCAGCGAGTGATACCGCGTGGCGACGAACGGCGACGGGAGGCCCGCAAAGACGCCGCTGCCGTCGTGATGGATGTGCGATGTCTTGCCGTGCATCGGCTGGCGTGCCCGCACGATCTCGGCGCCATACGCGGCGCCAATGCATTGGTGTCCCAAGCAAACGCCGAGAATCGGTATGTGCGCACCGAAGCGGCGAATCACGTCGGTCGAGACGCCGGACTCGGCCGGCGAGCACGGGCCGGGGGAGACGATGATGCGTTCCGGCGCCAGCTCGGCGATCTCATCGAACGACACGGCGTCGTTTCGACGAACGAGCGGCTCGCTGCCCAACTCCCGCACGTAGCGCGCGAGGTTGTACACGAACGAGTCGTAGTTGTCGATGAGGAGAATCATGCTGACGCCGAGAGCGGCCTCGTGCAGTCAGCGATGCGCGGGCTGGCCGGCTGCCGCCAGGGCATCGATGAGTGCGCGCGCCTTGTCGAGGGTTTCGCGGTACTCCTGTTCGGGATCGGAGTCGGCCACGATGCCGCCTCCTACACTAAAGTACACCGCGTCATCGAGCGCCTGATAGGTGCGGATGACGATACTGGCGTCCATCACGCCGCTGGTGCCGATGTAGCCAATGGAGCCGCAGTAGACGCCCCGGCGCGACGGCTCGAGCTCTGCGATGATTTCCATGGCGCGCACCTTGGGCGCGCCGGTAATCGAACCGCCGGGGAACGTGGCGGTGAGGAGGTCTAAGGCATCGCATCCCGCCTCGAGCTCGCCGGTGACGGTGGAGACGAGGTGGTGCACGGTGGAATAGTGCTCAAGTGCGAATAATTCAGGAACGCGCACTGATCGCGGCGCGCAGACGCGCGACAGGTCGTTGCGCAGCAGGTCGACGATCATGAGGTTTTCGGCGCGGTCTTTGGCGCTGTCGGTGAGGGCGCGGCCGAGCGCGGCGTCGTGCGCGGGGTGGATGCCACGGGGTCGCGTGCCTTTGATCGGGCGCGCCTCGACGCGTCGCGCGTCATCGAGACGAAGGAAGCGTTCGGGCGACGCGCTGAGCACGTGCAGCTCCTCGAACGCGAGATACGCCGCGAACGGAGCGGGGTTGAGCGCGCGCAGTCGCCGATAGAGCGACCAGCTCGACTCGGCGAGCGGCGCTTCGAGGCGCTGCGATACGTTCGCTTGAAAGATGTCGCCGGCGACGATGTATTCGCGCACGCGCGTCACCGCATCGAGATACCCGCGGTGGGTGAACGAGGAGCGGAGTCCGATCGCGGTCGCCGCGGCGACGTCGGTGACGGGGTAGGATGGCGCGTGCGCGACCTCCGTGTGCCGGCGCGGAACCGGCCGCCCAACGGGCGCCGGGCCGGGTTGGGCCGCGAGCCGCTCCGCGATCTCCGTTAGGCGATGGCGCGCCCGTTCGGCGCGCGCGCGTCCTTCGTCGGGCAGCCCGGTGGAAACGATCCAGGCGCGGCTCGCGTCGTGGTCCCACGCGACGACGCAATCGTAGAGACCGAGCACGACGTCCGGGATGGAGAGATCATCGTAGCGGGGCGCGGGGAGCCGCTCGAGGACGGAGCCCCAATCGTACGCGATGTAGCCGGCCGCGCCGCCCTGGAACGGCGGCAGCCCGGGGAGTGACTCCGTGTGAAACGGCTCGAGGAGTCGCCGGATTTCCGCCAGACTGTGACCCGCGACGGACGTGCGCGAGCCGTCCCGGTAGTCGATGCGCTCGGCGCGTCCTCCTTTGCATCGCACGACAATCGCGGGGTCCGCGGCGAGAAACGAAAATCGGTCGCGACCCGCGGCGTCGCGGGCCTGCGCATGCGTGGCGCTGTCGAGGAACAGCAGGTAGGGCATCCCCAGCAGCGCGGCGCACGCGGATGCCGGGTCCGGCGCGGGGATGAGCTCACGGACGAGCGGGAGCGTCACGCGGACGCGTTCCCGTCGTCCTGCGGGTCGTTCCCCTCGCGTGCGCGGGCGGCGCGCTCGGCGCGGCGGGATCGTTGCGTTAGGCGCACGTGCTCCGACACGGCGTCGTCGGGCGGCGTGAGGTAGCCCCAGTCGAGCTGGCCTTCCTGGCGGTACGTCTTGCCGAGGGTGATCGCGAGCTTGGCCTTCGCGAGCTCCTTGCCGAGGTAGAACGCGTGCGTGGCCTCGGTGACGCCTAACTGCGAGAAGATCTCCTGGATGTCCGTGCCGCGCACGAACAGGTCGCGGTTGAGCACGACGATCGAATCGCGGTCGGTGAAGATCCGGAAATTGGGATCGGTGATGTGCGACTTGAGGTCGTGCAGCTCGGCGTCCGTGTATGAGAGAATGCGCTGGTCTTTGACGGTGACCAGCCGGTCGTCTACGTGCTTGGGCGCCACCTTGTTCCGAATCGCGTAGTGCATGAGGCGCCGCGCGATGTCGATCTCGCGCACGGCGCCGCGCGCCCATCCGATGACTTCGGTGGTGAGTACGGTGCGCACGCCCAACTCCTCGCACATCGCGATGAGAATGGCGTTGACGCCCGTCGTGTCGGCGGCCGTCAGCTCGGTGAGATTGCCGATGCCCATCATCATCGGGACGTCGGGATACCGTCGCCGAGTCTCGATGAAGCGCTCGAGAGACGCAACGAACCCGAACCCGATGGGTTCGATGACGGGGTCGATGAGAAACGGGATGCCTAACGACTTGAGGGTGCGGATGGTCGGCTCGAGCGTCTCGAGCGGGGCGCCGAAGTCCGGGATCACGACCACGCGCACGTCACGGCCGGCGAGGTGTTTCGCCACGGCGAGATTCGATGCATTGACGCTCAGCACGAGCGATGCGCCCGCGTCCACCGCCGTCATGATCTCGCCCGGGTCGAAGCTGTCGATGCTGACGCGCATGCCGGCGGAGACGAGCTCGCGCACGATGGAACCGAGCTCCGGGAACGCGAGGCCGGGCGTGCAGCCGATGTCGATATAGTCCGCGCCCGAGTCGTGAAGGCGATGCGCTTCGGCGAGCAGCGTCTCGCGCGACCATCGCGGCGCGTTGTTGATCTCGGCGAGGATCTCGATGTCCTGGTCGCCGTAGTCGCGGTGGAGCGCCTCCTGGCCGAAGTATTCGGGGATCTCACGGAGGTCTTTCGGTCCCTTGGCGACGCGCACGCCCATGTGCTCGGCCAAGACGCCGGTGTCGCCCTCGCAGAGTCCGGGGATGAGTACGAGGTCCGTGCCCGCGGCCGGCGGCGCGGGCAGGAAGCGCGCGATCCACGGGGTGGTCATGAGCGCGGCCACGGTGATGTGCATGACCGCGACGTCGAACGCGAACGGCGGTGCCATGCGATCGAGCGTTCGCCTCAAGGCCGGCTCCGCCAGCCGCCCCGTGACGAACAGCACGCGCGACGGCGTGACCGCGGTGTCGCTCACGGCGTTAGGCGGCTACTTGGTATCGCCGCCGCGCACGAACTTGTTCGGCGTTCCCTCGAGCGGCGAGCCGGACGGACGCCAGAGGGAGCAGTCCTCGATGCGTTTGGCGAGCGCGAAGTCCTTGTCGGTGATGCCGCCGGCGCTGTGGGTCTTGAGCTTGACCCAGACTTTCGCCCACGTGACGGTGAGGTCCGGGTGGTGGTACGCGGCCTCGGCGACGTAGCCGATCGCGTTCACGAGCATGAGCGTCGTGGGCCAGCCGTCGGTTTTGTACTGACGGCGAATCCAGCCGTCTTCGTAGTACCAGCCGGGGAGGTCGCGCAGCTTCTCCGCGATCTGGTCATCGGTGTACGTGTTGTCCTTCGCGACCATGACGTGCTCCTTGCGGATTGAACCCGAATCCGCGGCCGTCCGTGCCTAACGGAGCCGCGTTACATGACGGCGCCGCCGCCGATCAACAGCGTCTGGCCCGTGAGATACGCGCTGTCCGGCGAGGCGAGGAATACAGCGGCTCGCGCGACGTCCGCCGGCGTGCCCCAGCGTGCGAGCGGGATCGATCGCGCGACCTTGCGCCGCCGGACCGCATCGAGTCCGCCGCCGAATTCCGTGTCGATCCATCCGGGAGCCAGAACGTTCACCCGAATGTTCGGCGCCACCGTGCGGGCGAGTGATTTGCTGAACGCCATCACGCCTCCTTTGACCGCCGAGAACATCTCGGGATTCCGTCCGGACATTCCTGTGAGGACGTGGTCCCAGCTCATGTTCAGAATAACGCCGCCGGCGGGTTGTTCGCGCATCACGCGCACGGCTTCCCACGACGCGAGGATGGTGCCCCTGAGGTCGACCGAGAGCAGCAGCTCGAGCTTCTTGGTGTCGGGAAGGCCGGCGGCCCGGCCGGTGAGGATGTCGGCGCCGGCGTTGTTGATCCAGACGTCGATGCGACCGAACGCCCGCTGCGCGTCGGGGGAGAGGTCGGCGATCGAGGCGGCGTCAGCCAAATCGAGACGAAAGACGTGGGCCCGCCGGCCCAAGCGCTCGATCTCCGCGGCTACGCCACGGGCCTCACGTTCTTCGCTGCGGTAGGTGATTGCGACATCGGCGCCGGCATTCGCCGCTGCGACGGCGATGGCTCGACCAATACCGGTCGACGCGCCGGTGACGAGGACATTGGCGCCGGCCAGCGCCGCCCCCGCGCCGCCGGATCGCGGGGCACCAGCGTGTCGATCGCTCAACCGGTTGCCTCCCTGCCTCGTGTTCCGTAACGTAGCCCTCGGGACGGCAAACATTAACGGCGCAGCGATGGGTCACAAGAGGACGGGCTACCTGAAGTCAGTGGCGGACGAGCTCGGGACCGGGACCGGGGGGGATCGATGCGGCTTCTGATCAGCGTGGCGAGTGCGGTAGAGGCGCGGGCCGCGCTCGAAGGTGGGGCGGACATCATCGACGCGAAGGATCCGACGCACGGGCCACTCGGTTCCGTGAGCACGGCGGCGTTGCGTGAGATCGTGCGCGCCGTAGACGGCCGTCTGCCGGTGAGCGCCGCGTTGGGCGACGCCCGTGATGAGAAGGCAGTGTCGCTCGCGGCGCGGCGTGCAGCGGCGGAGCGACTCGCGTACGTGAAGGTTGGATTCGCCGGCGTTTCGGAGGCGGACCGGGTCGAATCGCTGATCGGAGCTGCCGTGCAAGGGGCGGCGATGGTGAGTGCCAGCGCCGGTGTGATCGCGGTCGCGTATGCAGATTCATTCCGCCCAGATGTTGCTAGTCTGTCGCCATGGTGGCTCGTTGAAGCCGCAGAGCGAGCGGGCGCTGTGGGTGTTCTTCTCGACACGGCGGTAAAGCGGACGATGCGTCGCCATGATGACGCGCCCTCGGGATTGTTCGCCGCGATGCGTCAGTCGCTCGTTGCAGCGTGGATCCGTCATGCGCACGACGCCGATCTCACGGTAGCGGTCGCTGGTGGACTCGCTGGCGCCGATCTGTCGTTATTGCGCGCGTTTGGCGCCGATGTCGTTGGCGTGCGCGGCGCTGCCTGCGAAGGCGCAGATCGGGTTGGACACGTGTCTCGCGCGAACGTGGCGGCGTTGGCGCGAGCGGCGGGGCGCCGGGTCTGGCCAGGTGCCGAGAGGGCCGCATATCGGGCGTCGGCCGGCGAAGGTGTGTCGGGCGCGGGGGTTACGTCGCGCGCAGCGCTTCTGTGAGGCCCAAGGCGTCCGCGATCACGACGCGCACGTCGTTCGGTAGCGCGCGCTCGAAGTACGGATCGACGAGCGCGGCCTGCTCGGCGACCACCGGCTTGACGAGGATGAGTCGCCGGGCTTGGAGCTCGCCGGACGCCCACGCGGCGATCGAGTCGCTTGTGACGTCCCAACTGTGCGGCAGCGGATCGCGGGCGCGGAGCCAGCGATAGGGCGCGAGCACCGGGAGCCGTCCATGGACGAGCGCGCCGGTGACCTCGGCCGGGTGCTCGACGACGCGTGCGTGGGGCGTGCGCGACGCGATGAGCAGTGCGTGCTGGTCCATGGCCAGCATCGCCATCCAATGCGCGGCATCGGCGCCGATGCCTAACGCTGTATCGACGCGCCTTACGGCGTCGGCGAACGGTCCGCCCCCGGGCACCACGGCGATGCCATCGCCGCGGGCGACGGCGCTCTCCAGGGCGCGCACCACGCTATCGAGCGGCCCGGGTGCCGCGAGCAGCGCACCGCCGACCTTGACGACGGTGTCGACGCGCGGCGTCATGCGCGGCACGCGCGCAGCAGCGCGACGGCGGCGGCCGGGGCGATCC
>DATEKK010000197.1:0-6015 GCA_035277485.1 Gemmatimonadaceae bacterium | reverse complement strand
TTCCTTCTCTGCTAACAATCTACCCCTTCAGCCGTCTCTTTCACCAACTGGTCGACCACGTCCTTCAAATCGCCGGTGCGCTTGAACGTCGCGAGCTGGCGATCGGCGCTCGTGCCGTTGGCGAGAATCGTGTACGCGTATTCGACCTCGGCGCGCGTCCCGAGGTCGTCGACCACATCGTCGATGAACCAGCCAACCAACTCACGAATGAGATCGGAGGCCGGCAACTCCTCGCGCTTCCCGAAATCTATGAGCTTGCCGCTCAGGCCATAGCGGACCGCGCGCCATTTATTCTCCTCGAGCAGCGACCCGGGGTACACCCGGAACGTGAGGTTGTCGCGGCGCAGCTTCCAGAGCTTCGCGATGATCGCTTGCAGGATCGCCGCGACGCACACCGCTTCGTCGACGCGCGTGCACACGTCGCAGACGCGGAACTCGAGGGTCGGGTAGCTCCAGTTAGGCCGCACGTCCCACCAGATTTTCGACCCGTCGGGGATGCAGTGCGTGCGCACGAGCGCGTCGAGCACTTCCTCGTAGTCGGACCAGGCGTGCATCTCGGGCGGAATGCCCGTGCGCGGAAAGTTCCGGAAGATCACGCTCCGATAGGACTTGAGACCCGTCGTGCGCCCCATCCAGAAGGGCGAACTGGTCGAGAGACACAACACGTGCGGCACGAAGTAGCGCGCCACGTTCATCGCGTCGATGAGGAAATCGCGGTCCTCGATGCCGATGTGCACGTGTGTGCCGAAGATGAGCAGTTGTTGGGCGAGATCCTGCAGGTCCTGCTTGACGCCCATGTAGCGCTCGAGCGGCGTGATCTCCTGCGTGGTCCAACTGGAAAAGGGGTGCGTGCCGGCGGCCGCGATCTTGAGGCCTTTGCGCGCCGCGAGCTGCATCACCGTGCCGCGCAGCCGTACCAGCTCCGAGCGGACCTCGGCCGGCGTGCGGCACACTTTGGTGCCGATCTCCACCATCGACTGGTGCAGCTCGGGCTTCACCTCTTCCATCACCAGGTGGTCGCCGGCCAGGATCTCGGTGATGTACGACCGGAGCTCGCGCGTCTCCGGGTCGATGATCTGGTACTCCTCTTCGACGCCTAACGTGAGCGACGGCTGTTGCATGGCTCCCTCCAGTGCCTAACGGCGAGCGGTAACGAACGTCGGGACGGTCGACCCGCCGCCCGCGGTCACGTTGAGCAGCGGCGTGGTACCGAGTCGCGTCAGGCAGCCCTCGACGTAGCGGCCGTGGGCGACGAACGGCGCCAGATCCACCATGCGGTCGGTCAACTGCACGGATCCATCGACGAAACTCGGATATGGCTCGGTGGGCAGGCGGATGCGCCGTTGCACGATCGACGGCGCCGCGAGCGCCGACGTCACGGCGTCGGCCCACGTGTCATCGTCCACGTCCCAGCCGAGTACGATGCCCTTCCCCCCGTACTCGTCGTTGGGCTTGAGCACGAGGTCTTCGCGATTGTCGGCGATCCATGGCACCAGATCGATCCGGTCGCCCTGATACACCGTCGTGCGCTCGGCAACCACGCGGGTCCACGGAATGTGCGCGTCGATTGCATCGCGCTGCTCCGCGGTGAAGAGGTGCGCATTGCGCTCGTCGCTCAACACCGCGAGGCTCGCCTTCTTGTGCAGGATCTTGCAGCGGAAGGGATTCACCATGCACGCGGCGCGGTCGCGCACCGCGCGGAACACCGGGTGGTCGACGCCGCCCCGGGCCACGAGCTCGCTCAACAGCACGCGCTTGTAGACGAGCGTGATGTGGAAGTCGCCGCAGCGCAGCCGGCCGTTCTCGTATTCCACCTCGCGCGGATCGGCGATCACGCACGGGATGCCTAACGCGTGGAAGTAGCGCTCGAAGAGCACGAACTCGTTGTACGTGGGCACCTCGCGCCAGTCGAGGATCGCGATGCGCGGCTGCTCGCGCGCGCCGCGCCAGCTCCGAAACGAGTCGAGGAGCGGGAACAACACGCCGTGTCGCGACGGCAGCGGCCGCAACTCGTACTCGCGCAGAAAATCGCCGGTGACCGGCAGCGCGAGGAACGCATCGGAGAGCGCGTCGCCGTACGCGAGTCCCGCGGGCGTCTCGGCGTTGTACTCGGTGAAGTACAGCGGGCCCGCGTCGGCGTCGTAGAACGCGTCGAGGCGCGACGTGGGGCTCGCCTCCCGAAAGCCGGGATCGAAGTCGACGAGCGTGCGCTCCCAATCCTCGAGGCCGAACTGGTCGAGCACCGCCGGATCGGCGAGCGCGGCACGGAGCGCGCGCGAAAAGGCCGCCAGGAGCAGCGCGCATTGCCGCTGGACGTAGGCGTACTGTTCGCCTAACAGAAGGCGCGGCCGCAGCACCGTGCAGAGCGCGCGGTCGCCGAAGAACAGTCCCCGCGACAACAATTGCTCGTCGAGCAGCGCCTGGCTCTCGGCGGCGACTTGGGGGGTCAGCAGCTCGTGGTACCGTTCGATGGCGCGGCGGAGCGTCATAACGCACGGCCGCCGAGGCTTGCCTTAGTCCACTGGGTTAGCCATATTGCGGCCATGCCCAAACGCCGGACGTACAACGTGCACGAAGCCAAGACCCAGCTGTCCAAGCTGCTCAAGCGCGTCTCGGAGGGGCAGGACGTGTACATCGCGCGCGCGGGTGTACCGGTGGCGCGCCTCGTGCCCGTGTCGCTGCCGGAGGGCGAGCGCGTGCTCGGCTCCGAGCGCGGGCGGATCACGTTCGGCGACGACTTCGACGCGTCCCTCCCGGCTGATCTCCTCGACGCGTTCGAGTCGTGAGAGTTCTGCTCGACACGCACGTCTGGCTCTGGATGCTGGCGGCGCCCGAGCGGCTCTCGAAAAAGAGCCGCTCGATTGTCATCGCGGCCGAGAACGAGCTGGTGCTCTCGGCAGCGAGTGCATGGGAGATCGCGATCAAGTTTGCGTTGGGCACGCTGCGCCTGCCGGAGACGCCCGAGACGTACATTCCGCGGCTCATGGCGCGCACCGGTGTCATGCCGCTTCCGGTGCACGCGCGGCACGCGCTGCATGTGGCGACGCTGCCTAACCATCATCGCGACCCGTTCGATCGCATGCTCGTGGCGCAGGCCCAGCTCGAGGACCTGCCCATCCTCACCGCCGACACCGCCTTTCGCCGGTACGACGTCAGGACGCTTCGCGCGTGAGATCCCGGCGGGCCGCCGCATCTAGTGTGTCGCGGCGTTAGGCACACGGCCCGCCGCCAGCAGGTCGTGCCACTTGAGGTCGCGCGCCTGCGGGCGCGGCTCCAGGGCCAGGCGGATGACCAGGTCTGCCATGTGCTCCACCACCCACTCGAAGTACGTGGGCGTCAGCGAATAGATGTCCATGTCCGGCGCCGGATTCATGAAGTCGATCGCGTACGGCACACCGTCCCGCACGGCCCACTCGAGGGAGTTCATGTCGTAGCCAAGCGCGCGCACCAGCGTGCGGGTATCGCGCACGATCCGTTCGCCTAACGCGGGGGAGAGGTGCGCGTGGTCCACGTGGTACTTTCGCTCGCGCGGATCGTACTTCATCGGGAGCACGTGCTCCTGGCCGATGGCCAGACAGCGTACGAACTGGTCCCACTCGATGAATTCCTGCACCACCATCGTGAGCAGACCCGACGAGTCGTAATGGTGAATCAGCTCCTCGAGCGAGCGGCAGATGTAGACGTCTTTCCATCCGCCGCCATGCGCATCCTTGAGCACGCACGGGAGGCCGACGTACTCGATGAGCCCGTTCCAGTCGAGCGGATAGCGGAGGTTGCGGAGGCTCTCGTCGTGCTTGATGCCCGCCACGTATGCTTTGTTAGGCAGCGCCGCTGTCTTCGGGCTCGCGACGCCGAGCTTCGTCGCGAGCGTCGCGCCGAAAAATTTGTCGTCGGCCGTCCACATGAACGGGTTGTTGATGACCGTGACGCCCTGCAGCACCGCGTACTTGAGGTAGCTCCGGTAGTACGGCACCTCGTGCGAGATGCGGTCGACGATCACCGCATAGGGGCATGGCTCGTCCATCCGCGCCGCGTCGAGCTGCACGAGTTCCACTTCGACGCCCGCGTTGCGTTGGGCAACGCGATCGATGAACGCCGGCGGCCACGACCATTCCCGCCCAACGAGCAAGCCCACTTTGCGCGCCATCGCCCTGCTCCGTCTCACGCGTTACCGCCGACATACCGGCGGATCATCTCGACCCAGTAGGGCCAATCGTGACACCAGCCGTCCCAGATGCGGAGGGCATGCGGAATATGCTTCGCGCCGAGGATGGTGGACAGGTATTCGTTGTTGCCGCGGGCCGCATCGTCACGGCCGACCGCGAGAATCGTATCGAGCCGTCTGAGCGCCGCGAGCCGGCCGTCGTCGTGCTCGTGCACGAGGAAATCGCAGGGGTTGTTGAAGTAGACCGTGTCGTTCGAGAGACCGCCCGTCATCTCTTTGACGTCGTACAGTCCGCTGAGCCCGATGGCGCGTCCCACGAGCTCGGGATGGCGGAACGCGAAGTTGACCGCGTGGTATGCGCCAAAGCTTGCGCCTGTCACGATGAGGAATGGATTCGGGTTTTGGCGCGAGAGCGGCAGGACTTCGTCGCGCAAGTACCGCTCGTACTGCTCGTGTCGTGCCGCGCGCTCGGAGAGTGGCCGCCATTTCGCGTACCAGCTTTCGGCGTCGACGCTGTCGACGCAGATGACCTGAATCCAGCCCTTGTCGATCTGGTCGGCGAGCGCGGTGATCATGCCGCGGTCTTCCCATTCGTAGAAGCGGCCCATCGACGTGGGGAACACGAGCACGCGGGCGCCGGCGTGTCCGAAGCGGAGCAATTCCATGGGGCGGCCGAGCGATGGGCTGAACCACTGGTGGTATTCGCGGTGCACGCTGTTTCTCCGAGGGGTTACGTTACACGACCATGGCCGACGGCGAGCCCACACCAGAGCGACCGCGCCCAACGACGCGCACGGGCGCGTTCCGCGTTCATCCCGCGTTCGCGTCGCGGTACGTGTCGGCGCCGCACGACGTGATCGTGCATCTTCCGTTAGGCTACGACTCAGGCGCGTCCGCGCGGTATCCGGTCTTGTACATGCAGGACGGGCAGAATCTGTTCGACGCCGCGACGTCGTTCGCCGGCGAGTGGCGGATGGATGAGACGTCGGACGCGCTGGCGCGGGCGGGCGTGATCACGCAGCCGATCATCGTCGGGGTGTACAATGCCGGGGCATATCGCATCGACGAATACACGCCGACGCGCGATGCCGCCAGACGGGCGGGGGGAAAGGCGCTGCTCTACGGGCGGATGTTGGTAGAGGAGCTCAAGCCGTTCATCGACGCGACGTATCGCACCCTGCCCGACGTGGCCGACACGGGGCTCGGCGGGTCATCGCTGGGCGGGCTGGTGTCGTTGTATTTGGGGCTGATTCATCCCAGCGTGTTCGGGAAGTTGGCGGTGTTGTCGCCGTCGGTGTGGTGGGACAATCGGTTCATCGTGCGACGGATTCGGGCGCTCCGGACGAAGCCGGCGAGCAAGATCTGGCTCAGCACGGGGACAGCGGAGGGCGACGGTGTGGTGGAGGCGGCGCGGCGGGTGCGCGGGGCGCTCGTGGCCAAGGGGTGGGCGTTAGGCATCGATCTCGACTATGTCGAGGTCGAAGGTGCGCCGCACAACGAGGCGGCGTGGGCGGGGTTGGTGGCGCCGATGCTACGCTTTCTGTTCCCTCATCTCTAGGCGGCGGCCGATGTGCCGGCTGGCGACTCGGGCTCGCAAACAGCTCGCGTACGGCCGGTTCCCATACTGGCCATCTTCATACGCAATCCGTTGTCGACGAGTTGCAGATCCAACGCCGATGGGGATCGTATCGGCGCGACGTGCAAGCGGGGCTCGCGCGACGTCACCGAGGCGGACCACTGGCGGTCGAACCCTGTGCGCAATGCTGCACCGTTGTGGTGTCGTTGACAACATGCCAGCAATTGCGTGCGTCTTCCGCGAACCGGATGGCGTAGCTTCCGCTCGGACCCTG
>DATEKK010000196.1:0-11304 GCA_035277485.1 Gemmatimonadaceae bacterium | reverse complement strand
CGGCAGAGCGCGACGCAGATTGCCGACACCATTCTGTCGTGGCCGGCGAACACGCGCATCGAAGTGTTGGCGCCGCTCGTGCGCGGACGCAAAGGCGAGTTCCGCGACCTGCTCGAATCCGCGCGCAAGCAAGGTTTCGTGCGCGCGATGATCGACGGCAAAGCGGTGGAGCTGGCCAATCCGCCGAAGCTGGCCAAGACGGTCAACCACAGCATCTCGGTCATCGTCGACCGCCTCACGGTGCGCGAGGAGGACCGCGGCCGCCTAACGGACTCGCTCGAGACCGCGCTCAAGCTCGCCGACGGACTGGTCGAAGTGGTGCGCCACGGCGGCGAGGCGTCGTCGGCGTCGCAGATCTTTTCCGAGCGCTACGGATGCCCCGAGTGCGGCATCTCGCTCACCGAGCTCGAGCCGCGGCAGTTCTCGTTCAACTCGCCGTTCGGCGCATGCCCGGAGTGCGGCGGGTTAGGCACGCGGCGGGAGGTGAGCGAAGAGCTCATCCTGGGCGATCCGCGGATCTCGATTCTCGAGGGCGTGATCCTGCCATGGGGCGAGCCGGCCGGTCACTTGCGCAAGTCGGTGCTGCCTGCGCTCGCCAAACAGTACAAGTTCGACCTCAACGCGCCGTGGGGCGACCTGCCGCAGAAGGTTCGCGACGTCGTGTTGTACGGTGCCGCGGGTCGCAAGATGACGTTCCGGTTGGACACCGAGAAATTCCACGGCGAATACCAGGGTGCATGGGAGGGCGTCCTCTCGCTCGTGCAGCGCCGCTACCGCGAGACGACGTCGGATGCGGTGCGCGTCGAGCTCGAGGAGTTCATGGTCGAAGCACCGTGCACCGCGTGCGGCGGGCGGCGGCTCAAGCCCGAGTCGCTGGCCGTGACCGTCGGCAACAAGAACATCGGCGAGCTCGTCGAGATGTCGGTGACGGCCGCACTCCGGTTTCTGGAATCGCTGCCGCTCAGGTCTAACGGAAAGCCGGGCCTCGATGCATCGATTGCGGGCCCCATTCTCAAGGAAGTGCGCGAGCGCCTGCGCTTCCTCGCCGATGTTGGCCTCGACTACCTGACGCTCAGCCGGTCCGCCGAATCGCTGTCGGGCGGCGAAGCCCAACGCATCCGGCTGGCGACGCAGATCGGATCGCGACTCGTTGGTGTGCTCTACATTCTCGACGAGCCGTCGATCGGCCTGCACCAGCGGGACAATGCGCGCTTGCTCGCCACGCTGCGGCAACTGCGCGACCTGGGCAATACGGTCATCGTGGTCGAGCACGACGAAGAAACGATGCGCGAAGCCGATCATCTGATCGACCTCGGACCGGGCGCGGGCCGACACGGGGGCGAGGTCGTCGCGCAGGGCACGGTCGATGAAGTGTCGCGCAATCCCAAGTCCCTCACGGGGCGATACCTGAGCGGCGAGCTGCGCATCGATGTACCGGCGCCGGGCGAGCGGCGCCAACCGCAGCGGGGCCGGTCGCTGCGCGTCGAGGGGGCGCGGGCGCACAACCTGTCGAATCTCGACGTCGAGTTTCCGTTAGGCCTGTTCGTCGCCGTCACGGGCGTATCCGGCTCGGGCAAGTCGACGCTGGTCGAAGACATCGTGCACCGGTCGCTCGCGCGCCACTTCTATCGCGCGCGCCTCATCCCCGGCGAGCACGACCGCATCCTGGGGCTCGAGCACATCGACAAGGTCATCGACATCGATCAGAGCCCGATCGGCCGGACGCCGCGCAGCAACCCGGCTACGTACACGGGTCTGTTCACACCGATCCGGGAGCTCTTCGCCGAATTGCCCGACGCGAAGATCCGCGGCTACGGACCGGGCCGGTTTTCGTTCAACGTGAAGGGCGGCCGGTGCGAGGCCTGTCAGGGCGACGGGCTCGTGAAAATCGAGATGCACTTTCTCCCGGACGTCTACGTGCCGTGCGAGGTGTGCAAGGGCAAGCGATACAATCGCGAGACGCTCGAGGTGCGGTTCCGCGGCGCGTCGATTGCCGACGTCCTCGACATGACCGTCGAAGATGCGGCCGCGTTCTTCGCCAACCAGCCTCGCGTTAGGCAGAAACTGGAAACGCTGGTCGACGTCGGCCTGGGCTACGTCCACTTGGGCCAGAGCGCGACCACGCTCTCGGGCGGCGAAGCGCAGCGCGTGAAGCTCGCCACCGAGCTCTCCAAGCGCGACACCGGCCGCACATTCTATATTCTCGACGAGCCCACCACAGGCCTGCACTTCGAGGATGTCCGCCTCCTGCTGCGCGTGCTGCATCGACTGGTCGACAAGGGCAACACGGTGCTCGTGATCGAGCACAACCTCGATGTGATCAAAACCGCCGACTGGATCATCGACCTCGGTCCGGAAGGCGGCGCAAACGGCGGCAAGATCATCGCAACAGGCACGCCGGAGGATGTCGCCCACACGCCGGGCTCGTCCACCGGCGACTTCCTCCGCAAAGTGCTAACGCTACCTACCAAGGCAGCACCATCGCGACCGCGCACTCGCCGCGTGGGGGCCGAAACGGCAAACCAATGACTGACCGGCGCCCTCTTCCCCCTTCCCGCTTCCCTCAGCGAGCGCCAGCGAGCGCTTCCCTCGAGTAATGGTCTCGATCCTCGACATCATCGGCCCGATCATGGTCGGCCCATCCTCGTCGCACACCGCCGGGGCCTGCCGCATCGGACTGCTCACGCGCATGCTCGTGGGCGGAACGCCCGAGCGCGCGCGCATCGAGCTCCACGGCTCGTTCGCCCGCACCGGCGAAGGCCACGGCACCGACAAAGCCATCGCCGGCGGTCTGTTAGGCATGCGACCCGACGACGAGCGCCTCCGCGATGCGTTGGACATCATGGAGCGCGAAGGCCTCGACTACACCTTCGAGAAAACCTCGCTCGACGACGACGCGCACCCCAACACCACGCGCATCACCGCGCTCCACGGCGGCTTCGAGGCCGTCGTCGTCGGCTCATCGTTAGGCGCCGGGCGCATCCGCCTCACCGAAGTCGATGGCTTCCCCGTCGACATCTCGGGCAGCTTGCCGACCCTCGTCCTCATCGCCGAAGACCGTCCGGGATCCATCGCCCGCATCGCGGGCGTGCTCGCCGACGAACGCATCAATCTCGCCACCATGCGCGTCATCCGAAAGGAACGGGGCGGCGACGCCTTCATGGTCATCGAGCTCGACGACGCGCCGAGCGGCGAGGCGACGAAGCGCATCGGCGCGCTCGAATGGGTCCGCTGGGTCCGCGCGCTGGAAAAAGTCGGAGCCTAACGCAATGTTCCGCTCGTTGGCCGACGCCATTGCCGCCGCCGAATCGCGCAGCACGTCGCTCGCCGATGTCGCCCTCGATGCGGAAGCCAAGGATCAAGGCCGCGATCGCGCCGACATCCGCGCCGCCCTCGAGCGCGCGCTCCGCGTGATGCGCGGCGCTGTCACGCGCGGCATGCAAGGTGACCTGCACTCGGCGTCGGGACTCGTCGGCGGCGACGCGGCAAAAGTGCGCGCGAGCCACGCCGGTCCGCTCGCCGGCACGCCGTTCCACGAGATCCTGGCGCGCGCGCTCGCCGTGCAGGAAGTGAACGCCGCGATGGGCGTCATCGTCGCTGCGCCGACCGCCGGCGGGGCAGGCGTTCTTCCCGCAGTGCTCACGGGTCTCGCGGACGCACGCGGAGTGGACGATGCACGCCTGGTGAGCGCCCTCGCGACCGCTGGGCTCATCGGTGCGGTGATTGCGGAGCGCGCGTCGCTCTCCGGCGCCGAGGGAGGATGCCAAGCGGAGACCGGCGCAGCGGCCGCGATGGCCGCGGGATCGGGCGTCGAAATGCTCGGCGGTACGCCCGCGCAGGTCGGGCATGGCATCGCGCTCACCATGCAGGGCATGCTCGGCTTGGTGTGCGATCCGTTGGGCGGACTCGTCGAGCTGCCGTGCGTCTTCCGGAACGCCACCGGCTCTGCCATCGCCCTCGCCGGCATCGAGATGGCGTTGGCTGGTGTCACGTTCGCGATTCCGGTCGACGAAGTAATCGATACGATGGGTGAGATCGGTCGCGCGATGGACGTGCGCTATCGCGAGACCGCCGGCGGCGGACTCGCGGCCACGCCGACGGGTCGCCGGCTCGCCCGCGAGCGTCTGGTCCAGATTCGGCGGTCGACGCACTGATTCGGCGTCTGTTGGCGGGTTAACAATGGAAGTATCTTCACGCGTAGGGGATGGCCTTCGAATGAAACGCCGAGTGCGCTGGTTGCGTACGGTGAAACAGACGAGGTCCATGTCCGCTTTTTGCGAACCAGGCATCACGGTGCACGGTGCTCGCGCTGCCAGACGTCGTTCTCATGACCCCGAGTCAATGGCCCATGGTCACTAAAGAAGAGATCGAAGGCTTTCTCGACCGGTTGTCAATCGACGGTGCGAGCCACTCCGAGATCCATCCCGGAATGTGGATCGTGCGTCCGGGCGGTGAGCTGGACGCCGATGTGGTTGTTCACTATTCCCCGCCGGTTCTGTTGCTGCGCATGAAGGTGATGGATTTGCCTAAAGATGCGCGCGCGGGTGCGACGCTCACGCGTCGTTTGCTCGAGCTCAACGCGAGCGAATTGGTGCACGGCTCATACGGCATCGAAGGCGATGCTGTGGTTCTCACTGAAGCGATGGAGCTGTCGCACCTCGACTACGAAGAATTTCTTGCTGCCTACGAATCCATGACGCTCGCGCTGGCGTCACACCTGCGCGAGCTCGCGCCGTACCGCGAGGATCGGTGAGCCATGGGTCTTTTCGACCGCCTTTCGACACTCATCAAGTCCAACATCAACGATCTCATCTCCTCGGCGGAAAATCCCGAGAAGATGTTGAATCAGATTTTGATCGACATGCGGTCGCAGCTCGCCAAGGCCAAGCAGCAGGTGGCCGCGGCGATCGCCGACGAACGCCGGCTGCGCGATCAAGTCGATAGCGAATACAAGGAAGGCGGGGAGTGGGAGAAGCGCGCGATGCTCGCGGTGCAGGAAGGCCGCGACGATCTCGCGAAGCAAGCGCTGCTCCGCCAGAACGAGCACCTCTCGCACGCGCAGCAGCTCGAGGCGACCTGGACCGCGCACCAGGCGGAGACCGAGAAACTCAAGAATTCGCTCCGCGACCTCAACGACAAAATCGAAGAGGCCAAGCGCAAAAAGAATCTCCTCGTCGCGCGACAGAAACGCGCCGAAGCCCAGAAGCGCATTCAGGAAACGATGTCGTCGATGTCGGAGAAGTCCGCGTTCGAGGCGTTCGAGCGGATGGAAGCCAAGATCGAAGACAACGAACGGCGCATGCTGGCCAACGCCGAGATCGACGAAGAGTTCAGCGGCGACCGCCTAACGAAAGATTTCAAGGTCCTCGAGAAAGGCGCGGTGTCCAACAACGCCGACGCGCAGTTGCTCGCCCTCAAGCAAAAGATGGGCATGCTGCCGCAGGGCGCGCCGGCGCAGAACCGGCAGCTCGGTACCGGCGGCAACAATCGGCCGGCTGAAGAAACGGTGCACGCGGAAATCGAAGACGATCACGGCGGCGCACCCGGGGGAGGGGGCGGGGAGGGCAAGAAGCCGGCGTGAACGCGGCACCAGCAGGTGGCGGTCCCGGAGGCACGAATGCAACGGGGGCAAGCAGCGGAGGCTCTTCGCGATTCCGCTTTGCCCCCGTGCTTGCGGCTACCGTCATCACGCTGCTCGCTCTGCTGCTGCTCTACTCCACCGCAGAGCTGTTCCTTCTTCTCTTCATCGCGGTTCTCATCTCGCTGTACCTCGGCGCCCTGTCCGACGGCATCCAAAGCCGTACGGGATGGCCGCGCCGAGGGGCCGTCGCGCTCGCGATCGTTGCGTCGCTCGCCGTATTCGTCGGCTTCATCTGGCTCTTGGTGCCGCCGATCGTCGAACAAACGCAAGCGTTAGTCAAAGTCCTTCCGGATACGATTCTGCGGTGGGACAGCGCCATCGACCAGGCGTTGGCCCGCAATCCTGCGCTGCGCTCGCTCTGGAATCCCGGACAACACCGCGTCCTGCTCGCCGTCTACGAGCAGGCATCGCGGTACTTCACCGACGTCTTACCCAAGTTGTTCGGCGCGCTCGGCTTCACGATCGAGATCGTGTCGGTCGCGATCATGGGCGTGTATCTCACGCTGCACCCGGGATTGTATCGCGAGTATCTCATCGCGCTCTTCCCGCCACTGCACCGCGACCTCGTGCGCAACGTGCTCGCCGATTTGTCGCGCACGCTGCGCTCCTGGATCGTCGGGCAGCTGACGTCGATGACGCTCTTGGGCGTGCTCACGACGATCGGGCTCTGGGCGTTAGGCGTACCCTACTGGCTGACGTTCGGCTTGTTCGCCGGCGTCGCCGCGATCGTGCCGTTCTTCGGCACACTCGTCTCGACGCTGCTGCCGGCGCTGTTCGTGTTGGGCGCTTCGGGCGGCCCGGGGCGCGCGCTGGCCGTGATTGGGTTAGGCGTGCTGATCCACTTGATCGAAGGCAATCTCGTCTCGCCGCTCATCATGCAGCGCCAGGTGAACCTGCCGCCGGTGCTCACGATTCTGAGCGTGCTCATCATGGGCAAGCTGCTCGGGCCGGTCGGGTTGCTCGTCGCCGTGCCCACCCTCGTGCTGCTCGATGTGATCGTGCGGCGCGTCCTCATGAACCGCATTTACGAGGGACACGGATTCCGACGGTTGG
The DNA here is from genome assembly GCA_035277485.1 of Gemmatimonadaceae bacterium. Taxonomy (GTDB): domain Bacteria; phylum Gemmatimonadota; class Gemmatimonadetes; order Gemmatimonadales; family Gemmatimonadaceae; genus JADGGM01. Next base: position 4,610 of record DATEKK010000196.1, on the reverse strand, counting down.
TGCGCGACCGCGCGTTCGTCGTCAAAGCACCCGCACCCGAAACCGACGTCGTCGTGCCCGCCAATCCCCCCGACGTGCTCGCCCGCGCCGAAGCGTCGGGTACCAAGCGCGTCGCCTAACTCACACATCATGTCGTCCGATCTTCGTTTCCTGATCCTCGTCGAGGGCCAGTTCGGCCCCCTCACGTCCAAGACCGCCAATTCCTGCATTCGCTATACGCCGGACCGCGTCGCCGCGGTGATGGATTCGCGCTTCGCCGGCAAGACATCGCAGGATGTGCTCGGTTTCGGCGGCGCCATCCCCGTGGTCGGCACACTCGCCGACGGCCTGGCCCGCAAACCCACGGCGCTGCTCATCGGCGTCGCGCCCCAGGGCGGCCGGCTGCCTAACGATTGGCGCGCGACCATCCTGGGCGCCATCGACGCCGGCCTCGATGTGTGGAGCGGCCTGCACACGTTCCTGAGCCACGATGAGGAGTTCGCCGCGCGTGCGGCCCGGCGCGGTGTAACGCTGCACGACCTGCGGCTGCCCCCCGCGGATCTTCCCGTCGCCGCCGGACGCGTGCGCGACGTCGATGCCACTGTCGTCCTGACGGTGGGCTCCGATTGCAACATCGGAAAAATGACCGCCGCCCTGCAGCTGCGCGACGGCCTCGCCCAACGCGGACGCGCGGTCCGATTCGCCGGCACTGGCCAGACCGGCATCCTCATTGAGGGCTGGGGCATCGCGGTCGATGCCGTCATCGCCGACTTCATCGCCGGCGCAGCCGAACGCCTCGTCCTCGAAGCCGCCGACGGCGCCGACATCGTGCTGGTCGAAGGGCAGGGTTCCGTAATACATCCGGGATATTCCGGCGTCACGTTGGGACTCCTCCACGGATCGCTGCCGCACGCGCTCGTGCTGTGCACGCAACCGTCGCGCACCACGATCACCAACAATCCTTGGATCAAGATCCCGCCGCTCACCGACATCATCGCGCTGCATGATGCGCTCACCAAACCGTTGCGCGCCGCGCCCGTCATCGCAATCTGTTTGAATACCTATGATTTGCCCGAGCGCGCAGCCCTCGACGCCATCGCGCGCGCCAGCGACGAAACCGGCCTGCCGGCAACCGACCCCGTTCGGTTCGACCCGGAGCCGATCGTCAACGTGATCGATGCGTTCCACCGTGCGCGCTCCCGCAATATTTCGCCACGCGCTGCAGCGATTCGATAACGCTCCACCACCAACCCGCCGCCAGATTGTCGCCTGACTCTCGCGGCGGCACCCGTCCCGTGCCCGTTGCGCATACAACCGCCTCCACGGGTGAACGGTGGCTCACATCCAGGCACCACTCGAGAATTTTGCGTTAGTCATCCGCGGACTGCGGAAGTCGTTCCTCGCCGGCGTCCACGGGTGCTACGCCCGCGTCAATGTGCTCAACGGCATCGACGCCGATGTCCGCGCCGGAGAAATCGTCGGTATCTGTGGTGCCGTTGGCAGCGGCAAAACTACGCTGCTCTTGTGTATGGCCGGTCTCCTCCGGCCCGACGCCGGTACCGTTCAGGTGTGCGGCGTATCGCCACATCACCTCGTTGCGTATGTCGACGCCGCATCGAGAGGAGCCTCGCGGTTGTCGCCAACCCAATTGCTCGCGCGCGCCCTCGCAGCGGCAACGCCGGTGCTCTTGTTGGATGGTATCCTCGGTGACCTTTCCACCGGCTCGCACTCTGTCCTCAGCGAGCTCGCCAGTCGCGGCATGACCATCGTGGCGGCTGATCGAGACCGGTGCCGCCTCGAGCCTTGGGTCGAACGCGTCATCACCATCCGAGATGGAAGCGCGCGATCGCTGCTGACCTCGACCAGGCCCGCGCTGCACCAGGCATCGCCGGCCCGAGTGGCTGAGCCTAACGTGCGAGACGCGCGCCCGTGACCCGCCCGAACCGCGCGTTCAGCGCAGATAGCGCTCCGCGGCGCGCACCATCTCCTCGTCTCCACCGCGGCGCGCTTCCCCTAACAGCCTCTCGACCTCGGCGCGGAGGGCATCCGCTCCCCAATAGAATCCGGTCGCCTCTTCCGCGCTCGCAGTCTCCCCGTCCAACGATGCCCGCAACAACAACTCGGCGGCGGCGCCTGGGAACGCTGGATCTTCGCGCGCAGGTAAGTCATATCGCTTATTCGGCCCCCGCCCCGAAGCATCCTCGTTCACGAACGCTCGCGACATCTCGGCCTCCCAATCCACGTCCGGTCGCTGCCTACGGCTCCCTCCAACACGCCTTACGGATAGCCGTTCCGTTGACCGACTTAAACTCGCCGCCTAGCTTGCCCGCTCGACGTCCCGCCGGCCACTCGCGACTCGAGAGCATGCCCGACTTCCGCCTCTACAATACTATGACCCGCGGCGCGGAAGATTTCGCGCCTCGAGACGGCCGCACGGTTCGCATGTACACCTGCGGGCCCACCGTCTACAACCCCGCGCACCTCGGCAACTTCCGCACGTTTTTGTTCGAGGACCTGCTCCGGCGCACGCTGCGCCTCGCCGGCTGGCAGGTCCTCCAGGTCATGAACATCACCGACGTCGACGACAAGATCATCTCCCGTGCCGACAAAGCAGGAAAAACCATAAAGGAAGTCACTGAACCGGTCACCGAAATCTTCCAGAGAGATCGCAAATTTCTCCGAATTGAAGCGGCAGAAATCTATCCGAAAGCTACCGAGCACATCGGCGAAATGATCGCCCTCGTCCAACAACTCATGGACAAAGGCCTCGCGTATCAAGCCGACGACGGCTCGGTCTACTTCGCGATCGCCCGATTCCCGAGCTATGGGAAACTCTCGCGCCTCGACAAACGCACCATCCGCCCCGGCGCCCGCGTCATCGCCGATGACTACAACAAAGAAGACGTCCGCGACTTCGCCCTGTGGAAAGCCGCGAAACCAGAAGACGAAAGAACACAGGCCGCGTGGGACTCACCCTGGGGCCGCGGCCGTCCCGGCTGGCACCTCGAATGCTCGGCCATGGCCAAGAAGTACTTGGGCGACACCCTCGATATTCATGGCGGCGGAGTCGACCTCATCTTCCCGCACCACGAAGATGAAATCGCCCAATCCGAAGGGGCTACTGGAGTCACATTCTCCCGCTTCTGGTGCCACGGGGAATTCTTACTCACCGACGGCGAGAAAATGGCCAAACGCGTTGGCAACGTGATGAGCGTCGCCGACTTGCGAGAATCCGGTATCGACTCGGCCGCCCTCCGGCATTTCGTGTTCTCCGTCCGCTATCGCCAACAGCTGAATCTTACCGAAGAGGCCCTCGACGCCTCCCAACGCGCAGTGCGTCGAGTTGGAGAATTCGCCGCCCGCCTCTCGTCCGCCACCGGCGGGACGCCCGGCCTCGCGGACGCCGCCGACACGCTCGAACGAGAAGCCAAAGCCGCACTGTTTGATGATCTCAATGCGCCCCAAGCCGTCGCCGCACTCTTCGATTTCATTCGCAGAGCGAATGCCGAGCTCGACCAATCACAGGGAACCGATGAGCAGGCGCTCGAACGTGCCCGATCCGCCTTCGCCACCGTCAATGGCGTCCTCGACATCGTCCCCGATGCACCCGCCGTCGATCCGCAACTCGAATCGTGGGTCGCCAGCCGATTGTCCGAGCGCGAACAGGCACGCGCCCGCCGCGATTTTGGGACCGCCGATGGCATCCGACGCGACCTCGAGTCGCACGGCATCGCCATCGAAGACACACCACAAGGCACCAAGTGGAAGAAGGTGCGGTAGCAAGAGATAGCCGGCGTCCGTCGCTTGACTGCCTTTCACACGGTGAGTATCCTACGTGTCTCGCGCAAAAAGGCCGTGTGCTGACGTAGCTCAATTGGCAGAGCACCTGATTTGTAATCAGGCGGTTGCGAGTTCGATTCTCGCCGTCAGCTCTGGAGCGTCAGCGCGTCGTAGATGAATGCGACCTCGGCCCAGCCGGCTGCGAGCGGGAACGGTGGGGTACCCAAGCGGCCAACGGGAGCAGACTGTAAATCTGCCGGCTTAACGCCTACGAAGGTTCGAATCCTTCCCCCACCACTGGGTGATGCGTCGCCCACTGCGCAGTGCAGGGGATGGAGGTGCGGTCCGGCCGCTCGAGTCCTCGATCGTTAGTCACAGTTAGTCGGGCAATGCGGGAGTAGCTCAGCTGGTAGAGCGCAAGCCTTCCAAGCTTGATGTCGCGGGTTCGAGCCCCGTCTCCCGCTCCTTGTTGGTCGCGTGGAGGACGAAGCACGGGGCACGCCGTCAGCAGGATTCAATCGACGCCGGAGCATACACCGCTCGCGTAGCTCAGTTGGTAGAGCACACCCTTGGTAAGGGTGAGGTCATCGGTTCAATCCCGATCGCGAGCTTGACCACCGACGCGCAGCACGTGGACAGCCCAGCTGTCCGCATCGACGAGATCGCAGAGTTTACCGTTAGGCGAACACCAACGACGAGTAGAGAACGCAGCCATGGCCAAGGCAAAGTTTGAGCGGACGAAGCCGCACGTGAACGTGGGGACGATTGGGCACGTGGACCACGGGAAGACGACGTTGACGGCGGCGATCACGGCGATTCAGGCGAAGAAGGGGTTGGCGCAGTTCACGGCG
>DATEKK010000195.1:0-2335 GCA_035277485.1 Gemmatimonadaceae bacterium | reverse complement strand
CTATTTCCTAAGTTCTTGTTGACTCTTATGTTCTATTGACCTTAAGCCTGAGTTGGGCGTCTTACGGGGGGACAGCCCGGAGGATATTACGCGTGATTTCCTGCGCCTTCTGCGGGCGGCCGAACACCGACGACTCCCGCTTCTGCATCGATTGCGGTAAGCCCGTTGGTCCAAAGGCAGCCGCCATCGTGCCCCCGACAACCGCATCCACAGCAAAGTCGCCCAGCGGCAAGACCAAACGCCGGCGCTCATCGCCCCGTCCCGTGCGCAACTCGGGCGCCGAGCCCGCCATCGCGATCGTTCCCGCGACGCGCGTGAACATGTCCGGCGCGACGCGCACCGCGGCGTGCGGATGGTGCGGCAATCCGGTCAATCCATCGCTCCCCTATTGCGCGCATTGCGGGCGGCGTTCCGATTCCGTGCTCGCGGCCGCCAAGTCGTGCCCGTCGTGTGGCGCGTCGGTGCTCGAAGCGGACACGTTTTGCAGCGCGTGCGGGACGCCGCTCGCTGCGCCGCCTTCGGGCGAAGAGCCGGAGACGCGCACCCTCGTCTTCTCTGCCAAGCGCCGCGAGATCACGGGGCCGCGGTTGGCGGTGTTGGACGAACGCGGCGAGGTCAAGCAGATGGTGGCGATTACGCGGACCGAGATGTCGGTTGGCCGCGGCGCATGCGACATCGCGTTCGCGGACGACGCGTTCCTGTCTCCGTTGCACGCGCAGTTCGTGGTGCGCGACGGGGCGCTCCTCGTGCGCGACTTGGGGTCGACGAACCGGACGTGGATCTTCGTCGACACGCCGTACACGTTAGGCGACGACGAAACGCTGCTCGTTGGTTCGCAGGTGCTGCGTGCGCGGCGGGTGGGCTCGCCCCCGGCGGCCGTGTCGCACGAGCCGGATGGAACCTGTCACATGGCGTCGCTGACGCCGGGGCCCGATGTCGCCCTCGTGGCGCAACTTCGCGAAGACCGGAGCGTGCGAGACATTCATTTCTTGGCGGCCGGTCGCAAGATGGTGTTGGGCCGTGACACCGGGGACTGGACGTTTCCGTACGACAAGACCATGAGCGGCAGGCACGCGGAGATCCAGGATGAGGATGGTGTGCTGGTGATTCGCGATCTGGGGAGCCGGAACGGCATCGCGGTGGCGGTGCGCGGTGAGCGCCAGCTCAAGGCGGGGCAGCGCGTGCTGGTTGGCGAGCAGCTGTTGCGCGTGGAGAGCGCGTGAGCGCAATGAAGACCTGTCCGCAATGCGGCTCCGAGTACGAGCTGGACGTGATGTTCTGTCCGCGGGACGGCAGCACGCTGCGTGTGCCGGTGGGCGGCGGACTGGAGGGCTCGATCATCGCGGACCGCTATCACATTTTGCGTAAGTTAGGCGAAGGCGGGATGGGGCAGGTGTATCTGGCGGAGCACATCAAGATGGGCCGCAAGAGCGCCATCAAGGTGATGAATCCGTCCATGTCGCAGGACCCGGACGCGATCGGGCGGTTCAATCGCGAGGCGGCGAACGCGAGCCGGATCACGAACAACAACGTGGCGGCGATCTACGACTTCGGCGAGACGCCCGAGGGGCTCATCTATCTCGCGATGGAGTACGTGGAAGGCGAGTCGCTCACGAAGGTGATGGAGAAGACGGGCGCGCTGCCGGCGGATCGCGCGGCGAACATCACGCGACAGGTGGCGGAGGGTCTGGATGCGGCGCACGAGATGGGGATCGTGCACCGCGACTTGAAGCCCGACAACATCATGATCGCGAAGAACCGCGATGGCGGCGACGTGGTGAAGGTGGTGGACTTCGGCATCGCGAAAGCAGCGGGCGGCGACGGACAGAAGGTGACGAAGACGGGTCTGGTGGTGGGGACGCCGGAGTACATGTCGCCGGAGCAACTGTCGGGCGATCCGTTGGACGCGCGGAGCGACATCTACACGCTGGCGCTGGTCGCCTTCCACATGTTGACGGGGACGCTGCCCTTCCCGAGCACGACGCTGCAGGAATCGATGATCATGCGCCTAACGGACCGTCCGCGGACGCTGGCCGAGATGCGGCCGGATGCGTCGTGGCCGGCGGCGGTGCAGAGGGTGTTGGACCGGGCATTGCAGCGGAAGTCGGCCGACCGGTATCAGCATGCTACCGATTTCTCGTCGGATCTGACGCGGGCGGTGGCGGGGATGCCGAAGGGGGCGACGATCGTCGGTGCGGCGGTGGGTGGGACGGGCGTGGGGCTTACTGCGGGCGTGGGTGCCGCGGGCGACGCGATTCCATCGACGGCGGTGCGGCATGCGGCGGCGACGGGGACGCGGGCGCCGTCGATGCCTAACACGACGCCGACGGCGACG
>DATEKK010000194.1:0-9477 GCA_035277485.1 Gemmatimonadaceae bacterium | reverse complement strand
AGGCCGACCGCCGCGTCAGGACCCTCGGCCCCCGGTCCGTGATCGCCACCGTGTGCTCGAAGTGCGCCGACCGCGAGCCGTCGGCCGTCACGATCGTCCACCGGTCCGGCATCGTGCGCGTCTTCGGCGCGCCCGCGTTCACCATGGGCTCGATCGCGATCGTGAGACCCGGCGTCAGCTTCATCAGCCGCTTCGGCTTTCCATAGTTAGGCACCTGCGGCTCCTCGTGAAACTCCGTGCCGATGCCGTGCCCAACGAGCTCGCGCACCACGCTGAACCCCGCCGCTTCCACCACGTGCTGGATCGCCGCGCCGATGTCGCCGATGTGGTTGTCCGTCGTCGCCGCGGCAATGCCCGCTTCCAGCGCCTCGACCGTCACCTTGAGCAACCGCTGCGACTCCTCATCGGTGTCGCCCACCGCGACCGTCGCCGCCGAATCGGTGAAGAAGCCCCTGTAGCCGACGCCCACATCGATCGACACGAGATCGCCCTCGCGCAGCACGCGCTTGCGCGACGGAATCCCGTGCACGATCTCCTCGTTGATCGAGGTGCAGATGGAACCCGGAAAGCCGTAGAGCCCCTTGAACGCCGGCACTGCGTTGTCGTGCGACCGGATGAAGCCCTCGGCCAGCGCGTCGAGATCGAGCGTCGACATGCCGGCCTCCACGCGCTCCGACAACATCGCCACCGTGTCCGCGAGGATCTTGCCGCCCTCGGCCATCACTTCGATTTCGCGCGGTGACTTGAGCTGAATCATTTTCCTAACGCTGTCAACACTCGCGCCGTGACGTCGTCCATCGCGCCGATCGCATCCACCGTGACCACACGCGCCGCGTTCTGGCCGCGCAGCGCGGCATCCCGCGAACGGGCGCGATACCACTCGATGACCGGCGCCGTCTGATCGCGATACGCGCGCATGCGCGTGCGAATCGCGTCCGGCTCGTCGTCTTTGCGGCGAACGAGCGTGCCGCCGCACTTGTCGCAGTTGCTTCCCGGCGCGCGGCCGGTGTATGGCGTCTGGCAGTTCTCGCAGACCGTGCGCGCACTCAGGCGACGCACCAGCTCTTCCTCGTCCACGTCGAACACCAACACGACGTCGAGCTTGCGGCCTAACTCCGCCAGCACGCGCGCCAGGCCCTCCGCCTGCGGCACCGTGCGCACCACGCCGTCCAACACCACGCCGCGCGCGGCGTCCGGCTTGGCCAGCGCTTCCTTCATGATACCGAGGATGACGGAGTCGGGAACGAGGTCGCCCTTGTCCATGTAGCGCTTGGCCTCGAGGCCCTGGGGCGTCCCCTGCCTAACGGCCTCGCGCAGCACGTCGCCGGTGGCCAGCTTGGGGATCTCGAGCTCGCGCGCGACGCGCTCGCCTTGCGTACCCTTCCCGGCGCCGGGAGGGCCGAGCAACACAATGTTCATGTGTCCATCCGCTCCCAGTCGCCGAAGATGAGGTGTGCGCTCAGTACGTCGTCGCCCGGCCGCGGAATCGCACGCGACCCTTCTTCATGAAGCCGTCGTACTTGCGCAGATACAGGTGCTGCTGCAATTGCGCGAGCGTATCCAGTCCGACGCCGACCACGATCAGGAGCGACGTGCCGCCGAAGCGGAACGGAACGTTGATCAGGTCCGAGATCCAGATCGGCAGCAGCGCGATGAGCGCCAGGAAGATCGCGCCCGGGAAGGTGATGCGTGACATCACTTTCTCGATGTACTCCGCCGACTTCGCGCCCGGCTTCACGCCAGGAATGAACCCGCCCTGCTTCTTCAGATTCTCGGCGATATCGATCGGATTGAAAATGATGGCCGTGTAGAAGTACGTGAAGAACAGGATCAGGATCGTCATCAGCACATAGTATTCCCACGTGCCGGGATTGAGTATCTCGGCCATCTGTTGCGCCCACGGCGCCCGGCTGCCGAACTGCGCCAGCGTGCCGGGCACGACGATCACCGTTTGCGCGAAGATGATCGGCATCACGTTGGCCGCGACCATGCGCAACGGGATGAAGTTCTTGGACGACTCGCGTTGCCGCCCACGCGCCACGGAACGCTGCGGGATCTGGATCGGCACGCGGCGCGCCGCAACCGTGATCGCCACAGTCGCTGCGACCACTCCGACCATCACGAGTCCAAGGATCAGCAGCTTCAACGGCGACAACGCACCCGTGGACAGGAAGCCGAACGTCTGCACGATGGCCGGCCAGAAGCGCTCGATGATCGAGAAGAAGATCAAGAGCGACGCGCCGTTGCCGACGCCGCGCTCGGTGATCTGTTCGCCTAACCACATGACGAAGATCGCGCCGGCCGTGAGGAACAGCGTCATCTGGACGCGGAACGCCATGCCCGGATGTGCCACGGCTCCCTGCAGCGACTCGGTGAACAGCGCGTAGCCCCACGCCTGCATGACGGAGATGCCGACCGTCATGTAGCGCGTCCACTGCTCGACCTTCTTCCGACCCTGTTCCTCGCGCTGCAGCTTCTCGACGCTCGGCAGCACCGCGGCGAGGATCTGGAACACGATGCTCGCCGAGATGTACGGGATGATGCCTAACGCAAACAACGTGGCGCGCGACAGGCCGCCGCCCACGAACAGGTCGTAGAGGCCGAGGAGGCCACCCGCCTGCTGGCTCTTGAAGAAATCGATGAGCGCCTGCGTGTCGATGCCCGGCGCCGTGATGTGCGAGCCGACGCGATAGATGATCAACGCCAGCAGCGTGAAGCCAATCCGCGACTTCAGTTCCGGCGTCTTGAAGATGTTGCCGACGAGCTGAGCCGCTGCGTTGTCCTGCGCCATGTCAGTCCTCGACGCGGCCTCCGGCCGCGACAATACGGTCACGCACTGCTGCACTCATCCGAATGCCGCGCACGGTCACCGCGCGCGTGAGCGCGCCGTTCGCCAGCAGCTTCGCGGGTCCCTTGCCCTTCCGGATCAGCCCCGCTTCGATGAGCACGTCGGCCGTGATCTCGTCCTTCGTCGCCAACTCGTTGATGTCACTCAGGTGCACGACCTGCGACTCCACCCGGAATGGATTGGTGAAGCCGCGCTTGGGCAGACGCCGCGTGAGCGGCATCTGGCCGCCCTCGAAATGGGGCTTCCCACCGCCGGGCCCGTGATGGCCCGCGCGCGCCTTGATACCCTTGTTGCCCTTGCCCGACGTCTTGCCCGTGCCCGATCCCGGGCCGCGGCCTAACCGCTTCCGGTTCCGGTGCGATCCCGGCGCCGGCACCAGGTTGTGCAGGCCGATGTGTTCGGGCGCGGTCGTCTCGCGCTGTTCCTTGGCCACTGTCCCTTACTCCTTCACCGGCGTCACCGTCACCAGGTGACGCACGTGCTTGATCTGACCACGCAGCGACGGCGAATCCTGTCGCACCACTTCATCCTGATGATGCCTGAGGCCGATCGACTCGAGCGTACGGCGCATTTCGGCCGGGTGACCGATCCCGCTCCGCACCTGCTTGATGCGCACCTTGCCCGTGGTCACTTCGTTAGGCGCAGTCTTCTTGGGACCGCGCGTGCGATGCCACACGAACGTCCGCGGCATTAGACCGTCTCCTTCGACTTGGCGCGCGAGCGATACGGCAGGCTCGACGCCTCGATTTCGCGCTCGCGCGCGATCTGCTCGACCGTGGTCAAGAGTCCGAGCCCGTGCATCGCCGCGCGCACCATGTTGTGCGGATTCGTCGAGCCCAGGCTCTTCGTGAGGATGTCGGCCACGCCCGCGCACTCGAGCACCGCGCGCACCGCGCCACCCGCGATCACGCCGGCACCAGGCGCCGCCGGCTTCATGAGTACACGACCGGCACCGTGCTCGCCAACCACCTCGTGCGGAATCGTCCCTCCTGTGAGGGGAACGTGCACGAGCCGGCGACGCGCCGCGTCCACCGCCTTGCGCACCGCTTCCGACACTTCGTTGGCCTTGCCGGTCGCGACACCCACGCGGCCCTGCCCGTCGCCCACGGCGACCAGCGCGTTGAAGCTGAAGCGCCGTCCGCCCTTCACGACTTTGGCCACCCGATTGATGGCGATCACGTTCTCGACCAGATCGCTGCCTTCGTGATCGCGCTCGCCGCCGCCTCCGCCGCGCGGACCATCCCCGCCGCGACCGCGGCCGCCGCGATCACCACCCTCGCCACCGCGGCCACCGCCTGGTCCACGACCGCCGCCGCCACCTGGTCCGCCGCGACCACGACCCGGTCCGCCGCGACCACCACCGCCCCCGCGACCGCCACGTCCGCCGCCGCCGCCACCACCACGGCGTGGGCCAGGTGCGCCTTCGGACGATCCGCTTGGCGCGCGATTGCTCTGATTGTCTGCCATGTTCAAAACTCCAGACCGCCCTCGCGGGCGCCGTCGGCGACCGCTTTGACGCGGCCGTGGTACTTGTACCCCGCCCGATCGAACACGACGCGGGAAATCCCTGCTGCCTTTGCGCGCTCGGCCACCGCTTTGCCGACGGCCGTTGACCGCTCCTGCTTTTTGCCTTCGCCGACCGTGAGATCGGAGACCGTGAGCAGCGTGCGGTTCGCCATGTCGTCGACGATCTGCGCGTAGATGTGCTTGAGCGTTCTGCGAACGACGAGACGCGGGCGCTCCGCGGTTCCCTCGACGCGCTTGCGCACGCGGAGGTGGCGGCGGTGGAGGCGCTCGGCGCGCGTCTGCGGCTTATGAATGGCTTTCATCGCTTACTTGCCTCCTGCCTTACCGGCCTTCCGCCGGATCTGCTCGCCCACGTACTTGATGCCTTTCCCCTTGTATGGCTCGGGTGGACGCAGGCTGCGCAACTCGGCTGCGACCTGACCGACCATTTCCTTGTCGGCGCCTTCGATCGTGATCTGCGTCGGTTGCGGCGCCGCGAGCTTGATGCCCTTGGGCGCGCGATACTCGATGGGGTGCGAAAAGCCGAGCGCGAGCTGCAAGCCGTAGGGGCGCGTTTCCGCCTTGTACCCCACGCCCACGATCTCGAGCTGCTTCTGGAATCCCTTGGTGACGCCTTCGACCATGTTCGACACGAGCGTGCGGGTGAGTCCGTGCAGCGCTTTGTGCTCGGCCTCATCATCGGGGCGGCTCACGACGACGGAGCCGTTCTCGAGTGCGACGCCTAACGCAGGATGCAGGCGCCGCTCGAGCTCGCCGCGCGGGCCTTTCACCTTGATCGTCTGCCCTTCGATCGTGGCCGTGACGTTCTTCGGCAACACGACGGGCTTCTTTCCGATTCGCGACATGTTGAGACGCTCCCTTACCAGACGACCGCGAGAATCTCGCCGCCGGTGTGCGCCGCCCGGGCCTGCCGATCCGTCATCAGCCCCTTCGAGGTGCTGAGGATCGCCATACCGAGTCCGTTGCGCACGCGCGGAATCTCGCTCACGCCGACGTACTTGCGCAGGCCCGGCGTGGACACGCGCCGTACCTCGCGGATCACCGGCTGATCGCCCTGCGCGTAGCGCAGGTACAGCCGCAGAATTTTGCGTCCCTCTTCCGTCTCGAGCGTTTTCACATCCCGGATGTAGTTGTTCTCGAGGAGGATGCGCGCGAGGTCGGCCTTCAACTTCGATGCCGGAATGTCGACGCGCCGGTGCTTCGATCCGCAGGCATTGCGGATGCGCGTCAACATGTCGGCAATAGGATCGGTCATGCTCATGGCTTGGGCCTGGTTTCGTGTCAGGACAAGTGTGGCGCCGCTACCAGCTCGACTTCCGCACGCCGGGAATCATTCCGTTCAAGGACAAGTCGCGGAAACAAATCCGGCACAAGCCGAACTTCCGCAGGTACGCGCGCGAGCGGCCGCAGCGCTGGCAGCGGTTGTGCTGCCGCACCGCGAACTTCGGCTTGCGCTTGCTCTTCTCGACCATGGCCTTACGAGCCATCACACTCTCCCGTGCGATCCTGACATTGATGTTGTTCCTCTCCCTCTTCCCTCTTCCCCCTTCCCTCTTCCCTTCCTGTTAGGCACTGACCACGATGGGTTTTTCTTCCCCACGGAACGGCATGCCTAACTCACGCAGCAGCGCCAGCGCCTGGTCGTCCTTGGGCGTGCTGGTCACGAACGTGAGGTCGAGACCATGCACCTGGTCGACCTGGTCGTAGTTGATCTCCGGAAAGATCACCTGCTCCTTGAGGCCGATCGAGTAGTTGCCGCGTCCGTCGAACGACCGCGTGCCTAACCCGCGGAAGTCGCGAATGCGCGGGATCGCGACCGCGATGAAGCGGTCGAGGAACTCCCACATCCGCGCGCCGCGCAGCGTGACGCTCGCGCCGATTTCCTGGCCCTGACGCAAACCGAAGTTCGAGATCGACTTCTTGGCCCGTGTGCGCACCGGCCGCTGTCCGCTGATCAGCTCGAGCTCCTGGACGACGCTGTCGAGCAGCTTGGGCTGCTTGATCGCTTCGCCGACGCCGCAGTTGATCACGATCTTGGTGAGCTTCGGGATCTCGTGCGCGTTCGTCAGGCTGAACTGCTGCTTGAGCTTTCCGCGGACCGTGCGCTCGTAGTAGCCCTTGAGGCGCGGCGCCGGCGCGGGCGTGCCCACACCCGCGTGGGCCTTGCCCGTGCCACCCTGCGCCTGCCCCGCGCCGCCCTTCTTTTTGCCTTCCTTCTTTTCTTTGGTCGCCATGGTCTAGTCCTCAGCGCTTGCGCGAGATCACGCGTGGGATCGCATCGCCACTCTTCGCGCTGACGCGTTCCTTCGTCCCGTCTTCGTCGATCCGCGCGTGCACGCGCGTGGGCGCGCCGCCTTTCGGGTCGAGCAGCATCACGTTCGAATGGTGGATGGCCGCCGGGAAGTCGATGATGCCGCTTTGCTCTTCGGCGGTGCGGGCCTTCCGGTGCCGCTTGACGATGTTCACGCCTTCCACCACGACCCGGCCCGTCTTCAGGTTGACGCGCAGGATCTTGCCTTCCTTGCCTTTGTCATCGCCGCGCAGCACGCGGACGGTGTCGCCTTTGCCGACCGGCAGCGACACGCGCTCCACGTTTTTTGCGTGGCGGGCCCGGTTGCGCGCGGTGGCGCGCTTGGTGGCCCGGTACGTCAGTTTGCGCATGTCAGAGCACCTCCGGCGCGAGCGACACGATTTTCATGAACCGTTTCTCGCGCAGCTCGCGGGCGACGGGCCCGAAGATGCGCGTGGCCCTGGGCTCGCCCGCCTCGTTGATGATGACGACGGCGTTCTCGTCGAAGCGGATGTAGCTGCCGTCCTTGCGGCGGGTCTCTTTGACCGTGCGCACGACGACGGCGCGGGCGACATCCGATTTCTTCACCGTTCCGTTCGGCAGCGCATCCTTCACGGCCACGATCACCGTGTCGCCGAGTCCGGCGTAGCGCCGCTTGGTGCCGCCGAGGACGCGGATCACGAGCGCGCGTTTGGCACCCGAATTGTCCGCGACCTTGACGATGGATTCCTGCTGGATCATGGCCCGCTCTCCGTTAGCGCGCGCGTTCGACGATCTCGACCACGCGCCACCGCTTGTCCTTCGACAGCGGCCGGGTCTCCATGATGCGCACGCGATCTCCCGTCTTTGCCGAGTTGTCCTCGCTGTGCGCCTTAATGCGCTTGGTGCGCGTGACCATCTTCCCGTACAACGGGTGCGGGAAGCGACGCTCGATCGCCACCACCACCGTCTTCTGCATCTTGTCGCTCACCACGATGCCAACCCGCGTCTTGCGCGTGCCGCGCGCCGCCTGGTGGTCCGTCCTCACGATATCGGCCATGTGTCCTCTCGCCTAACCTGCCTAACGAGCCGAGCGCGGGGCGGCCGGCGCGGATTGCGCCAGCTGCCGTTCACGAAGAATGGTCTTCATGCGTGCGATTTCCTTGCGGATCACGCGAAACCGGAGCGGATCCTCGAGCGCTTCCGTCGCGCTCCGAAAGCGCAGCCGGAACCGCTCCTCCTCCATTTCCGCGACCCGGCTCCGGATCTCGTCGTCCGTCAGCTCGCGAATTTCCTCAGGTCGCATCGGTGTGCGCCTCCTCGCGAACCACGAACTTCGACTTGATGCCGAGCTTCGCCCCCGCGAGCGCCATCGCCTTCTCGCCCGTCTTCCGGTCGACGCCTTCCAGCTCGAACATCACCCGGCCCGGTTTCACCACCGCCACCCATCCCTCCGGCGATCCTTTGCCTTTTCCCATTCGGGTTTCCGCCGGCTTCTTGGTGATCGGTTTGTCCGGAAAAATCCGGATCCACACCTTGCCGCCGCGTTTGATGTGGCGCGTGAGCGCCACGCGGGCCGCTTCGATCTCGCGGTTGCTGACCCACCCCGGCTCGATCGCCTGCAACCCATAGTGGCCGAACGCCACGGTGGACCCGCGCTTGGCGAGACCCTTCGTGCGGCCTTTGAACATCTTCCGGAACTTGACCCGCTTCGGACTCAGCATCGCTCGCTCTCCTTCGCCTTACGCGCCGGTGGAGTAGGTGCTTCCGCGCCGGGCGCCCGTGGGCTCCTCGCCGTGGAAGATCCACACTTTCACGCCGATCGTTCCGAACGTCGTCTTGGCCGTCGACGTCGCGTAGTCGATCTTGGCGCGCAACGTGTGCAGCGGCACGCGGCCTTCATGATAGCCTTCCACGCGCGCGATCTCCGCTCCGCCTAACCGTCCGCCGCATTTGATCTTGATGCCCTGCGCGCCCATGCGCATGGCGCTCTGCACGGCGCGCTTCATGGCGCGCCGGAACGAGATGCGCTGCGCCAACTGGTGCGCGATCTGGTCGGCCACGAGCTGCGAATCGAGCTCCGGCCGCTTGATCTCCTCGACGTTGATCCCCACTTCCTTGCCCGTGAGCTGCGCCAGTTCGTCGCGCAGCTTGTCGACCTCGGCGCCCTTCTTTCCGATGACGACCCCCGGGCGGCCCGTGTGGACCGTCACCACCACCTTGCCCGGCTTCCGGTCGATCGTGATCTGCGAGATCGCGGCGTGGCCTAACCGAGCCTTGAGGTACTTGCGCAGCAGCTCGTCTTCCTTGAGCAGCGCCGGGAAGTTGCGGTCCGCGTACCACCGCGAGCGGTGGTCGTGCGTCACGCCTAACCGAAAGCCGATCGGATTGGTCTTCTGTCCCATTCGCTTAGTCCTCGTCCGACACCACGATTTCCACGTGGCTCGTGCGCTTGAGAATCGGCGTGCCCCGCCCTTGCGCGGCCGGCATGAACCGCTTGAGCTTGGGCCCCTCGTTGACCACGGCGTGCCGCACGACCAACTGGTCCGTGTCGAGCGACTCGTTGTGCTCACGCGCGTGCTGCTCCGCGTTCGCGATCGCCGACTTGAGGACCTTCTCGATCTGCTTGGCCGCGTGCTTCTTCGAGAACGTGAGCAGCGCCAGCGCGTCGTTCACGTTCCTGCCGCGGATCTGATCGATTACCAGCCGCATCTTGTACGGCGACTGGCGTGTGGTCCGCTGAATGGCTCGCACTCGCGCCATCGTTACTTCCCTCCTCTGGGCGCCGGGGCGCCGCCCGACGGCGCCGCGGCGGGCGCGCTGCCCGCGGCCG
>DATEKK010000193.1:0-4874 GCA_035277485.1 Gemmatimonadaceae bacterium | reverse complement strand
CCGGCGGAGTAGCCGGCCGCGTCGTCCCTTCGGCTGCCTAACGAAAGCCCCACCGATGACCGCACACATTCTCGGTGTCCTCACGCTGATTGCCGTCGCGTTGCTCCTCGGTGCGACGTGGTACGAGACGGTGGTCATGGCGCCCAACTACGAGCGGGACGTTCCGGGGTCCATCCTGCTCGCGCGCCAGTTTCTCGTGAGGCGGACGCCCGCGCACTTCTTTCGGGTCGTCGCACCGTCGGCGCAATTGTTGGCACTCCTCACGGTCATTTTCGATTGGGGGAAGGCGGGCTGCAAGGCGTTTCTCGTTGGATTGGTCGCGCTGATCGTGGCCGACACCATCACGTACACGTTTCACTATCCGCGCAACGCGATCATGTTCACGTCGAGCGAGGTGCAGGACGCCGCGGCGCTTCGGCGCGCGGCGCGCGAATGGGCTATGGGCAATTGGGTGCGCGGCGTGCTGTTGTTTGTCGTCTTCTTTGCGTTCTTGGCGGGCACGATCCATCTCGCGACGCATCTGCACGCCTAACGGTATGACCCCGTCCGTGCATTCGATCTCTGCCGGCCATCATTGGCGAATCGTTGCCGCGGCTGCGCTGCGGCTCGCAGCTCTATACGCGGCGGGGGTTGCGATCCTCTCCGTGGCACTGTTTCATCGCGGCGCACCTGACGTGAGCCTGCAATTGGCGGCCTCCGAAGGAATGTTCATGCTGGTCGTGGCATTCTTGGCGTTAATAGCGGCGCGCCGTCGAGCGTTGTACCTGGTTTGGGGAATGCTCCTGCTCTTCTGGATTGTGATGTTGATTCAGCGTCCAGGGCCATGGAACAGCCCGAGCCCGTTCGCGATTCCTCCGTTGTTCGCTCGGTGGACGGTCTTAGCGATGCCACTGACGATCATCGCTGCGCTAGGCGCTCCAACGCCACCATCCCGCCAACGGAGTCGTAGCGCGATGGTCTGGCCGCTGATCGCCGTTGCCTGGTTCCTACTGGCAATCGTCGGCAGGCATTACGGCTACATGAACGTCGACGTGGCGGCGCCTAACGCGCCATACCGTGCAGTGCGCATTGCGGCGTGGTGCGTTTGGGCGCCTGCTCCGTTCGCGCTGGCTGCATGGTCCGCTCGTGCTTGGCACCGTTCGTCAGAAGGAGCGACTCTTGGAACGGATCGAACAGCCGTTAGGCGGTGACCGACTAGGCACACAGAGCGGATCACGCGATGCCGCCGATGGGATCTATGTCGAGATCCGGATCCATGGTGACCTCGATGAGCTCTGGCGCCGCACACAGGATCCCGACCTGCATAAGCGCTGGGACCTCCGTTTCTCGGAGATCACCTATCTCCCCCGTGCGGGCGAACACGTGCCGCAACAGTTCGATTACCGAACGCGAATCGGTTTCGGTCTCCGGATCGACGGCAAGGGTGAAAGCACGGGCAATCGATCGTCGCCTAACGGAGCGCGCACGTCGGCGCTGTCGTTCTGGTCAGAGGACAGCAAGTCACTCATACGCGAAGGCAGTGGGTACTGGCGCTACGTGCCGACGGAGAACGGCATTCGCTTCCTCACCTGGTACGATTATCGAACGCGTTTTGGGTGGCTCGGCCGAGTGATCGACAAGGTTGTATTCCGTCCACTCATCGGTTGGGCGACCGCATGGAGCTTCGATCGTCTGCGGCTCTGGATCGAACGCGGCATCGATCCCGCGAACGCCATGCGGCAGGCCGCTGCTTGCGCCGTCGCACGATTGGCCGTCGCGCTCGTGTTCATCTACGAGGGCCTGGTGCCAAAGCTGCTGTATCATCACGCCACCGAGCTGGCGCTGCTCTTGGCGTCGGGGATTCCAGCCGTTGATGCGCCAGGTGTGTTGACCGCCGTCGGCATCGCTGAAATCGTTCTCGGCGTGCTCGTCCTCGTCAGGTGGACGTGGCGTTGGCCGCTCATCGTGACGATAGCGCTCATGATCGCCGCGCTGATCGATGTCTCGCTCACGGCGCCCGCCGCGCTGACGAGCGCATTCAATCCAATCACGCTCAACGCGGCAACCGCTGCACTCGCGGCGATCGCGCTAATGTCAGGCAACGATGTGCCATCGGCGTCGCGCTGCCTGCGCACGCCTCCTAGCCGCTTGTCGTGACGTCGATCTACCAACGTGCACTCGGCGCCGAGTTCGAGCGGCTGCACCCGATGATCCAGCGGCGATTCGGGTTCTCGAGTGAGAGTGGAATCGCCAGCATTGGCACCGGGGTGATGGACAGCCTGTGGCACGGTCGGCTGTTCACGCTGCCGTTCCTGTACCTGGGTGCGTGGCGCCGAATCATGTTCCCCGAGCGCGGCCGCCAAGTACCGTTCACGATCGAAAACTACGCGTACATCGATCCGAACGGTCGAGAGACCGTCAGTTGGGTGCGAACGTTCGCGACGCGCCGCCCGCGGCGGTTCGACGCATACATGATTTACTCCGAGCAACGCGGCTGCATCGTCGACTACCTCGGTACACATCAGCATCTCGCGGTGGATCTCGAGCTCTCCGTAGACGAGCGGGGCGGGATGTGCCTCCGATCAGGCGCCCAACGGTTCTACGAGGGGCCGGTCGCTTTCACCTTTCCGACTGCAGCGTCTGGCGATGCTACCGTCTGCGAGTGGTACGACGATCGCACCGGGCGATTCTGCATCGATGTGCGCGTGGCGAATAAGCGAAGGGGCCCATTGTTTGGCTATAGCGGCACCTTCGACGTCGAGTGGAGAATCGTCACGCCGGGAGCCACCCCGGCTGCGATCGTGCCGCGTCGTTACGAGCGGCGCGAGTAATTACTCGGGTAGTTAGGCTTGCGTCGGGTCGTCTGCGGCCGCAAGATATGTGCAGCGAACATTGCCTCAGCCCAAGCCTCTCCTTGAGCCTTGCTTGTCGCCACAATTGGCGATCAAAACGAGTGTCGTTAGACCTGCCGCGTGGCCTGCGAGATCCCCATGAGCGTTCGAGCCGTCTTCGACTTCGACACATCGGAGCACTTTCGCGCGTCGCGCGCCGTGACACGCTTGACCCCGGCGCGCTACTACAGCTGGGTGTTGGCGGCAGGCTGCGTCGCGATGTTGGCGTGGTCGTTGTGGTCTCTTCCTCCCGACGAAGACCTGCGCGACAAGCTGCTGACCGTTGGTCCCTGGCTGCTGCTCGCGATATTCTGGGCGTGCCTCATTCCATTCACACAGTGGCGCCTCGCGCGGAAGATGCCGAAGCGCGACCCGAGCGTTCTTGGCCCTCAAGAGCGTATCGTCGACACCGAGGGATTTCATTCGCGGGGCAACGGCGTTTCGCTCGACGTGCCATGGCACGCGGTGCAGAAGGTTGTCGAGACCGACGAGTTCTTCTTTTTCTTCTACAACAAGCGCTGTGCGTACTACCTGCCCACGCGAGCGATATCAGGGCACGAGGCGATGGACGTGCGCGATCTGTCTCGCGCAGCGCTCAAGGACCGGGCGAAATTGAGATTGGCCGAGGCGACTCCAGCCTGACGTGTCGGTCAACGCCTAACCGATGCTTTCTGGCCGATGGTGGATCCGCTAACTGCGCGGGGCCGCCACGACGACATCCAGGGCGCCGTTCACAAGTCCGTCGGCCGTGGCGGTTATTCGGGCAGTTCCGCGCTCCGTGCCCGCCTGCACGATCGCGCAACACAGTCCATTGAACGCACTCCGCACCGTGTCCGTGTCGCTCTCGTGCGAGCTCGGGTCGCCGTTTCCCACGCCGATCACAGCGACCGGACCTGTGACGCCGAACGTGACCCGGTCCGATGCCGTGGGCACCGTGCGGCCCTGCGCATCGACGATGCGCGCCGCGACCACCGACACGTCCATACCGTCTGCCGTTAGGCGCGTGCGATCCGCCTCGAGCACAAGAGCGGCCGGCGCGCCGGTCGTCTCGCGACGCGCCGTGAGCACCACGCGGTTGCCGCGGTAGCCGCGCGCCTCGAGCACGCCCGGCGCATAGGGCACCTGCCACGCGGCGTGACCGTTAGGCGGCACGCGCTGCGCGCTACCGGTGACCGGCCTGCCGTTCAGGAACAACTCCACGCGCTCGATGTTCGTGTGGCACCATACCTCGATCGGCTGCCCTTCGCGCCCGGCCCAGTTCCAGTGCGGGAACACGTGCAGCACCGGAGCCGTGCCCCACTGCGCCTGGTAGTAGTAGTAATTGTCCTTCGGGAACCCACACGTATCCATGATCCCGAAGTGCGAGCTGATGCACGGCCACGCGTACGGCGTGGGCTCGCCGCGATAATCGAACCCCGTCCACACGAATCCACCCGACGCCCACGGGCGCGCGACGTACGCGGACCACCACGCTTCGGCGGTAGATGCCCACGGCGGAAAGTTGCGGTCGTACGCCGACAGGTAGCCGCGCGCGGCGTCGTTCGCATAGATGCCGCGCGTCGACACCGTGCTCGCCACCTCGGTGCCCATGGCCGGTTTCCGCGGAAAAGCTCGGCGAAACTTGTCCATCGGCTTGCCGATGTGATAGTTGAATCCCTGCACATCCACCACCGTCGAGATGCCTGTGCCCCAGTCGTCGTTCATCGCGGCGGTCACCGGGCGAGTCGGATCGAGCTGCCTAACGGCCTGCTTCATTGCGGCGGCCATGCGGGCGCCACGGTCCGAGCCCTGCTCGATGAATTCCTCATTGGCAATGGACCACGCGAACACGCACGGATGATTGCGGTCGCGGCGCACCATGCGTATCAACTGGCTCAGCGCTTCCGGATCCGCGCCGAACATGCGCGTTTCGTCCAGCACCAGCATGCCAAGCCGGTCGCACGCATCGAGCAGCTCGGGGGCCGGCGGATTGTGCGACGTGCGATACGCATTGGCGCCCATCGC
>DATEKK010000192.1:0-1114 GCA_035277485.1 Gemmatimonadaceae bacterium | reverse complement strand
GCGCCAGGACTTCCAGCTGCACGGCGTGGTGAAGGGCGACCTCAAGCGCACCATCGCGACGATGAATTCGGCGTTAGTCACGACGCTGGGCGCGTGCGGCGATGTGGTGCGCAACGTGGTCACGTGCCCGGCCCCCGTGCGCGATCCGGTGCGCGAGCAGGTGCTTGCACTCACGGCGCGGATGTCGGCGCACCTGCTGCCGGCGACGCGCGCATATCACGAGATCTGGTTGAACGGCGAGCGCGTTACCGATGGTCCCCTCGAGGACGGAGCCGATCCGCTGTACGGCACGCGCTATCTCCCGAGGAAATTCAAGATCGGCTTCAGCTACCCCGACGACAATTGCTGCGATGTGCACAGCAACGATCTCGGTTTCCTCACACTGCGGGATGGCGATGCGATCGAGGGGTTCAACGTGCTCGTGGGCGGGGGCCTGGGTGCGACGCACAACAAACCCAATACGTATCCGCGGCTCGCGTCGCCGCTCGCTTTCGTTAGGCGCGAGGATGTGTGCCGCGTGAGCGAAGCGGTGATCGCCGTCCACCGCGACTACGGCGACCGTTCCAATCGCAAGCACGCGCGGCTCAAGTATGTGATCGATGACAACGGACTCCCATGGTTCCGCGAGCGCGTCGAGGAATTTCTCGGCCGGCCGCTCGAGCCCGCACGGCCCGTCGAGGTGACGGAGATTCACGACCACCTCGGTTGGCACGAGCAGGGCGATGGCTGGTGGTTCTACGGCGTTTTCGTCGAGAATGGTCGCATCGGCGACACGAGCGACGTGAGACTGCGGTCGGCGCTGCGCGAGATCGTGACGCGCATACGACCCGACGTCGGGATCCGGCTCACACCGCAGCAGAACCTTCTCGTTGCCGGCGTCGCCGAGCGCAATCGTACGCTGGTCGGACGCATCCTGTCGGATCACGGCGTGCTCGACCCGTCGGACGTCTCGCCCGTTAGGCGCTGGTCCATGGCATGCCCGGCGCTGCCCACGTGCGGGCTCGCGCTGGCCGAGTCGGAGCGGGTACTGCCCGGCGTGCTCGCGGCGCTCGAGCAGGAGCTGGCACGGCTCGGCATTCCGGACGCGGAGTTGACCGTGCGCATGACGGGATGC